>CAKZOA010000260.1 GCA_937132035.1 uncultured Desulfobulbaceae bacterium
AAATTTCCTGCCACGCCTCGACCTTGAGCGAAAATCCCTATTATTCAAGGTACCCATAAGAATATCGAGTATTGATCCGGTAATAAAAGACCCGCATTCAGATGTCCATACCAGTCTTGTCCTTGAGGGTGTCCCGCTACCTCGACGACTGCGGTGGGCCAGTGGCAGGGCTTATGGCATCCCGTACAGAAATGGCCGCTTTGGAGGCAAACAGCTTTTGGGTTAGTAACCGACCGTCCTACATTTCAACGCACAGGTATTTTCCATGAAGAAATGTATCCTCTCTCTGCCGTTTCTGCCTGCAGTTCTGTTCATGACGGCTTCGCTCTTTTTCGGCCTGGCCTCCTCGGCACAGGCTCAGCAGCATATCACCTATGAACTGGGCATAGCCATTGACACGGCTGGCAAAATCGTCACCGGCACAGCGCATATAACCATACCCGCCGGTGCAAGGTTCAGCATCCGTGTCGACAGCATCAGGGTAACGGCGGCGCTATTGCAAAAAGGTGAAGCCGCGCCGGGCATCTACGCACCGATCACAGCTTCGCAACTAACCATTGGCCAGGAGAAAGTGCAACAGGAACTCTTCATTTCCTATGAAAAGACCATTGAAGACGACAGAGACAATTTTATCGAAGAAGAGGGCATTACACTGCTCGACGGATGGTATCCCTATCCCGAGTATCCCGTACTCTTTTCCCTGACCGCGAACATCCCGGAAAACTTTACGGCAATAGCCGAAAGCGATCACCTTGACCGTATTTCCGGCCCCGTCGCAGATTTTTCCTTTTCCTCACCCCGCCGTTCCCTGCACTTCATTGCCGCTCCCTATACACTGGACAGCCTGGAGGTTCGTCCCGGCCTGCGGGCCTATAGCTTTTTCCTGCCGGCAGAGCGCCAGCTTGCCGAGGGCTATCTTAAGGCGGCGCAAAACTTCATACTGCGCTATGAAGAAATGATCGGCCCCTATCCCTACAATCACTTTGCCATCGTCGAAAACCTGCGTCCAACGGGTTACGGGATGCCAACCTTCACCCTGCTGGGCCGAAGTGTCATCCGCCTGCCATTTATAAAAAACACCTCGCTTGGCCATGAGATTCTCCATTCCTGGTTTGGCAATAGCGTCGAGACAGACGTCTCGCAGGGAAACTGGGCAGAAGGCCTGACCAGTTATCTCGCCGACTGGCTCTACCACCAGGATCAGGGCCGGGGAGCGGTTCATCGTAAGAAGCAGATTCTCACCTACCACAGCTACGTCCCCAGAAACAATACCACCACCCTGCGCTCCTTCCAATCACCGAGCCACAACCAGCCCCTGGCCAGAAAACAGCGCAGCATAGGCTATATCCGCGGGGCGATGTTCTTCCACGAGCTGCGGCAATTGCTCGGCGATTCGATCTTTTTCGAGGCTCTGCGAACCTTTTATCATCGCTTTCAAGACAGAAGCGCCTCCTGGGCCGATATCGAGGAAGTATTCTCGACCACCTCGGCAAACGACCTTGCCGCGTTTTTCCGCCAGCGCCTTGAACGTGGAGCCGTTACCGATATCACCATAGAGACGCCCTCGGTGAACCCGGCAGACAACACCCTGCGCTTCACCGTGGTTCAGCATACCGATGAGCCCTTTACCTTCGTCCTCACCATGCGCATAGAAGACGTTCGTGGAAAAACGACACTCAGGCGCACCATAACCTCGCTGCGGCATGAGGTGGAGCTTTCGTTGCGGCTGCCGCCGCTTAGTGTACGCATCGACCCTGATTACGACATGCTGCGTCGCCTGGGAACCGGCGAGAAGACCGCTCCCTTATCCCTGTTCCTGGGGGTCGAGCCCGCCACACTGATCGTTGACTCGCAGGGGGAAAAAACATCAGCGCTTGTCGATTTTGCCACAAGGCATCAGTGGAAAGTTATTTCTGCTGAAGATACCGACGCCGTAGAGGACGCTGCAGATAATCTCGTTGTCGCCGGCGGCAACACTCTGCTGGTCAGGTCGCTTTTCGGTTCGATCGATCATCCGTCGACGGGGGCAACCCTTGAAAGCCGGCCCCACCCCCTTGATCATACCAGATCCGTGCTGGTAATGAGCTTCGCCGATGCCCACCAGCTGGAGCTGGTCCTCCCCAAACTCCGCCATTACCGTGGCTATACCTATCTTCACTTTGAAGACGGCGCCCTTGTCGACAAACAATTTTCTCCTGGCGTCATGGGCATGCAGCTCGAGCTTGCCGATGCACCCACGGCGGTGGCAAGCACCGATCTGATGGACTTCGATAAGATACTCGATACTCTCGCCGGCAGCGACGTTGTCTATATCGGCGAGAGACACACCTCCATGAGCGATCATCAGCTGCAGTATCTCGTCATTGACAGTCTCTACCGCCGCTCTGCCGACATTGCCATCGGCCTGGAAATGTTTCCCACCACGAGTCAGGAGGTCCTCGACCTGTATACCTTGGGGGATGATGATCTTTCTGAGCGTGATTTTCTCAAACAATCCGAATATTTCAATGTCTGGAACTTTGACTACCGCTACTACAAGAATATCATCGACTTCGCCAAAAAACATCGGCTGCCGCTACTCGCCCTCAATATCGACCGTGATATCGTCAGTTCCATCTTCAAGAGCGGTTCACCGGCAGAACTCGCCGAGGAGCAAAAAGTCCAGCTACCTGCTGAACGTGACCTCAGCCTGCCCGGATACTATCAGCGCCTGGAGGCAACGCATGACCTCCACCTGCAGGGAGGTCACAGCCGTGGTACTCTGAGCGGCTTTATTCAGGCCCAGGCTGTATGGGATGAGGTCATGGCCGAAAACATCGCCGACTTCCTCCTCGAGAACCCTCAAACCCAAATCATTGTCCTTGCCGGAGCACAGCACACGCGCAAGGACAGCGGCATACCGCCCAGGGTGCAGAGAAGACTCAATGTTCGTCAAAGCGTTTTGATGAGCTACGACGATACTTCGCTGCCTCGATCGGACCTTGCCGATTATTTCGTCTTTGCCGCCGACACTTCTCTACCGGTGGCCGGCAGGATAGGAATATCCCTTGAAGAAAAACAGCAAAACGGAGATACTTTCCTGGAGGTTACCGAGCTGTCTTCCCAGGGTAACGCCGCTCAGGCTGGTCTACTCATGGGCGACATACTCATCTCAGTCAACGATCAGCCCATAAATAATCTCGAAGATGTCCGTATCGCCATGATCGGAGCCGGGCCGGGGGATACGCTCCGGATCGAGGTGAAAAGAAAGGATGAAACAGGCGCCATGACAACCGAGGAAATCACGGTTGAGCTCTACCAGCCGGCGCACACTCTGTAGAACGCCCCGTTTATTGGCCCCCCTAAGGGGAGCGGATCACCAAAGGAGAAGGTTGTGGATTCATTGGCTCGAATTGCCGAACAAAAAATCCTCGAAGCGATGAAAACCGGTTCTTTAACCTCCGAAAAATGGAAAAACAAACCGCTGCCTCTGGATGATGATCGTCACGTTCCGGATGATCTGAAAATGGCCTACAAAATATTGAAGAACAGCGGCTACCTGCCGCCGGAAATAGAAGAAAAAAAGGAGGTTCAGCGCCTCGAAGATCTCATCGCCGCCACTGAAGACGAGCATGAGCGTTTGCAGCAGATGAAAAAACTCAATGTTCTGCTGATGAAAATCGATGCCGGAAGAAAAAACCCTTCAAATATCGCCCAGCAGGACAACTATTACCGCAAGGTTGTTGAACGCGTAAGCCTCAACTCCAGAAAAAACACCAGCCATCAGGACGGAACTTCGTCAATCACAGAATAACGGCAGCACGCCATGGTTTTCCGCCGCTCTTTTCCACGCCACCGTATTGAGGTGACCGCCTGCCATGCTGTGGCCTACCTGTGGCATTCGTCATCCAGAAGAAATGCCACCTGCTGCCGACCGCTCCCCTGTTGCTTTCTCGCAGCTTCTCCGGCCTGGCGGCAGGCTTCCATGTACTCGGGGGGATGGAGGCGAAAACGGTGGATATACTGCTCCAAATTCTCCATGTTGTCGACGACAAAACCGCCCCCCGCCTCCCGGAGTATGTCGGCGGCATCATGAAAATCGCCTATATGGGGGCCGTAGAAAACGGCTTTGTCCCAGACCGCCGCCTCCATGAGATTATGTCCGCCTTTTTCAACCAGGCTGCCGCCGCAGAAAACAAAATCGGCCAGACCGTAGAGCCGTGCCAACTCTCCCATGGTGTCCACTAGCACCACCTTCTGCCCCTTTCGCCTGCCTCCCCGTTTGATTGCACTGAACAGGAGATAGTCGAGGCCAGCGGATCGCGCTAATCTCTCGACATCGCCGATACGTTCGACATGGCGGGGGGCGATGATGCTCAGTAACGGCGCCTGGCTCTGCAGTCGGCAATGCAGGTCGAGCAACAGGGCCTCTTCACCTGAATGCGTCGATCCGGCCACCAAAACGTCCTCGTCTACCACATCCAGCATATCCCTGTATTTCCTTGATATATCGGCGGCGTCATGAGGTAATCGCAGGTCATATTTGACGTTTCCGGCCACGGTGATTCGTTCTTTATCTGCCCCGAGGGCAACATAGCGTTTTTTATCCAGTGAAGAGATAACGGTCATCCGGTCAAAGCCTGCAACCACAGACGACAGAAGTGGGGCCATCTTCTCATACCTGCTGAAGGCCCGGGATGATATCCGACCGTTGGCCAGACATAGTCTGACCCCGCTTTTCTTGAGCGAATCAAAAAGAACGGGCCAAAGTTCCGTCTCCATGCAGATATACACATCCGGTTGGATTCTTTTTATCGCCCTCTCAGTAATCCAGGGGATGTCGAGCGGCGCCAGAAAAACAGCGGAGACGGCCAGCCTGTCCCTGGCAATGCGTCTACCGCTCAGGGTCATGGTGGTAAGGATAATACAGCTTTGGGGGCGCTGCTTTTTCACTTCGCCAATAATACGCTCAGCAGCCTGCACCTCTCCGACCGAGGCGGCGTGAATCCATATCCTCTCACCGGAATTTTTTATCTGTTCAGCCTGAGGATAGAAGGCAAAGCGTTCCTTCAATCCCCGTCTATACCTGTTGATGAACAGTACCCCGGCCAGCAGCAGCGGCAGGGCTCCATAAAAAAAGAGGGCGGCACAACACCGATAGATTTTAACCATGAGGGACTCTCGCATCGGGCTCACTGCACGTGGCACAAACGAAGGACAGGTACGCCGGTGAGTTCCCGGCTGATTCTGTTGCAAAGCAGCTAGAATTCATGATGCAGCGGCTTTGTCCTGTAGCTGGAAATGGCTTGCGGTTGCCACGGGGACGCTACAGCGGCACAGTCTCGGACAGCCACCAAATAAACCCGGTATCCAGGACATCGTCAATGCAAAAGAGTGGAAAAAACAGCCAGAATGTTTACAGTAGCCTGACCCGTTTGACAACAATGGGTCTTTTTTACAGACGTTTGCAATCAGGAGGGATCATGCATAAAGTAAGAGCCTCATTTGTTCTTTTCTTATTATTCATTCTACTGGGAGACCTGGTAATGGCAGATGCACAACTGCAGGACGGCTTATATGCCCAATTCGATACCGACAAGGGTGAGATTGTCTGTATGCTCGAGTTCAAAAAAACTCCCCTGACCGTGGCCAATTTCGTCGGCCTGGCCGAGGGCACCAAACACCTCGGCGGCGGAGCCGGTACCGAGGGCCACAAGTTCTATGACGGCCTCACATTTCACCGGGTGATACCCGACTTCATGATACAGGGCGGCTGTCCTCTGGGAACCGGTACAGGAGGCCCCGGCTATACCTTTCCCGATGAAATAGATTCGAGCCTCAAACACGACCGGCCGGGTATATTGTCCATGGCAAACGCCGGCCCCGGCACCAACGGCAGCCAGTTTTTCATAACCCATGCGGCAACTCCCTGGCTTGATGGCAAACATACGGTTTTCGGACATGTGGTCACAGGCCAGAAAGTGGTCGATGCCATCACCACCGGCGATGCCATCAATTCCGTCACAATTATTCGCCAAGGCGAAGAAGCCGAGGCCTTCAAGAGCGACCAGCAGGCTTTTGATGCTCTGCTGGACTCCATTGATGAGCGAGACAGAGAGAAAGAACTTGCCGCCCGGGAAGAAGAGAGGAAACTCATCGAAGAACGCTGGCCGGAGGCGGTAAAAACCCCCAGCGGCCTGATGTACGTGGTTACCGACGAAGGTTCGGGAGAGACCACTCCGACAAAAGGAGCCATGGTAAAGGCCCATTACACCGGCAAGCTCCTTGACGGCACGACCTTCGACTCATCCCATGGCCGCGGTCAGCCCATAGAGTTCCCGGTGGGGGCGGGAAGAGTAATAAAAGGATGGGATGAGGCTTTTCTCGAAATGCGCAAAGGAGAGAAGCGAACGCTCATCGTCCCGCCCCACCTCGGTTACGGACCAGCCGGCCGCGGGCCCATCCCCCCAAACGCAGTTATGGTGTTTGAGGTCGAACTGGTGGATTTTTGATTCTCCTACCTTCAAACCACCAAATTCGTAAGGTTTTGTATTTGTGTGCCACGTAATTTCAACGAGCAACTGATCGGGATAGGTCTTTTCACGGGACGTCCATGAACTCATCCCCGGGGGCCCCATAACAGCCGTCCAGGCTGCTTTACACCCGAGAAAAGACCTATCCCGACCCTTCCTGAGAAGTTCAAGCTGATCTGAACGATACGTTTATTTCCGGTAGTCATCACATTTGCCCCGGCACCACCGGGTGTTACGCCGGTTATCGGTTATCCCTTATGATCAGCAGTTCATCCTGAGACAGGAACGGAAATGAGCAAACACGCCGAGTTTCTAGGAGAATCGGATGCTGGTACTACCGAGTACCGAGAAGAACTCTCGGCCATTGCAACAAACGTAGCACTGACAGTGGCCTGCCTAGCGGTTAAAAAACGCTGCCACACCAGGCCATGGAGCGAAAAAGCACCATTAAAATATCCGAGACGATAACTAACAAAAGAGAGGAGTTGCAACACAGCTCACAGGCCCAAATCATCGGAGATCGATTGCATGGCCTGGAGACTGAGGTCGCAAAAATCGGCAAGGGGAATGCCTGCTTTCTCGCATTCCCTGATAATATCTCTGTCGGCCCCGCGGGCGAAGGCCTTTTCCTTGATACGCTTGCGCACCGATTTCGGCTTGACCGATGCCAGCTTCTTGTCGGGATACACCAGCGCCGTGGCGATAACCAGACCGGTGATGGTCTCGCCCGCAGCCAGGGCGTGGTGGAACTGTGTGGTCCGCTTCTCACCGGGATGGGCCTGGGGGTTGTGGAGGCGGATGGCCTCGATTATCTCTTCATCCACACCCTTCTGGCATAGAATTTCCGCCGTCTCCCTGGTATGGACATCAAGGTCAGGCTGGGTTTCGGCATCGAGATCGTGAAGGAGCCCCGCCAGGCCCCACTTGTCTTCATCTTTACCGAGTTCTGCGGCCAGGGCCTTCAAGACGGCCTCCGCCGCCAGACAATGTTTGACCAAATTGTCGTTGGTAATCCGGCTTCTGACAAGTTCCAGGGCATCTTCTCTCGACATTCCGTGATCTTTGTAGGCCATAGTCTTTCCTGTATGTTTTTCTGTTATATTATGATTCCTGTGCTCCCGACTCGAAGAGTTCTCACGCTCCCTGCCGATCGGTCAGCGGCAGGAGGGATTTCCCGGCTTAATAGTTGAGTCCGACCCTGTCTCGGACGATATCAAGGGTAACGGTCGCTTTTTTCCTGGCGCGGTCGGCGCCTTGTGCCAGAATCTCTCTGAGCATCTGCGGATCGTCAAGATACTCGTTTTTCTTCCGGCGGGCCTGAGTGAAAAAATCATTGAGCAGTTCAAGCAGCTCAAGCTTGATATACCCGTAGGCGGCTCCGCCGTCCACGTAAAGACGGTGTATCTCTTCCGTCCTCTCAGGAGAGGCGAACAATTTGAAAATATTAAAGAGATTGCAGTTTGCAGGATTCTTGGGCTCATCCACCGGCGTGGCATCCGTCTCAATGGCCATGACCCTTTTCTTCAGCTGCTTGCCCTCGAGAAAAATCGGGATGGTATTATCGTAGGATTTAGACATTTTCTGGCCGTCAAGCCCGGGCACCACTGCCGTTTCCTGCGATATGGCGGGCTCAGGTACGACGAAGGTCTGGCCAAACTCGTTGTTGAATTTCTGGGCCAGATCACGGGCGACCTCGAGATGCTGTTTCTGATCCTTGCCCACCGGCACCACATCCGCCTGATATAAAAGGATGTCGGCTGCCATGAGAATAGGATAGGAAAACAGGCCGTGAGTCGCCGCTATTCCTTTGGCAATTTTATCTTTGTAGGAATGGCACCTTTCTATCAGTCCCATAGGTGCCAGAGTGGAGAGGATCCAGGTCAATTCACAGACCTCCGGGACATCAGACTGGACCCAGAAAATGCATTTGCCGGGATCGAGTCCCAGAGCAAGAAAATCGGCCGCCGCTTCAAGGGTTCCCTGTGCCAGCCGGTCCCGATCGTGAACGGAGGTCATGGCATGAAGATCGACAATAAAAACATAAAGTTCCGAGTTTTCCATATGGGAGATCATCGGTTTCATCATGCCGAAGTAATTGCCGATGTGGAGTTGTCCGGAGGGCTGTATTCCCGATAAAACTTTCATATTTCCGCGCAGGTTGAATGAGTCTGAGAGGACAAGATGTATCTTTTTCGGCAGTTACCATAGCGCAAATACAAAAAAAAAGGGAGTGTGAAAAAAACTTTTCACACTCCCTTCAGGCCATGGCCTGCTGTTCTTATTTCACTTCTTCGTAATCGGCATCGACAACATCGTCATCATCTCCGCCCTTACCACTCTTTCCAGTTCCGCCGCCGGCACCTCCTGCACCACCGCCGGTGGGGCCTTCCTGGTCGGGATTGTCTTTGGCAGCCTGGCTGTACATCAATTCAGCAAGCTTGTGGGAGGCAGTGCTCAAGGCTTCCATAGCCGCCTTGATCTTGTCGGTATCATCGGACTCGAGAACGCTTTTGACGTTTTCTATTTCCTTTTCAACGTTTGACCGTGTTTCGGCATCAACCTTGTCGCCAAGATCTTTCAGGCTTTTCTCCGTGGCATGCACAAGCGCGTCGGCCTGGTTGCGTGTCTCGACAAGTTCCTTGCGCTTTTTGTCATCTTCAGCGTGCAGTTCGGCATCCTTGGTCATTTTTTCGATCTCTTCCTCGGTCAGACCAGAAGAGGCGGTGATACGAATGGACTGCTCTTTACTGGTGCCCAGATCCTTGGCGGATACATGCAGGATACCGTTGGCATCGAGGTCAAAGGTTACCTCGATTTGCGGAACTCCGCGGGGTGCCGGCGGGATATCGGTCAATTCGAAACGGCCGATGGTCTTGTTGTCCTGGGCCATTTCCCTCTCACCCTGCAGGACATGAATGGAAACCGCCGGCTGATTGTCGGCTGCCGTTGAGAATACCTGACTTTTCTTGGTGGGTACGGTGGTGTTCTTCTCGATCAGTTTGGTGGTAACGCCGCCCAGGGTCTCGATACCCAACGAGAGCGGTGTGACGTCGAGCAACAGCACATCCTTGACATCGCCCTGCAGGACGCCGCCCTGAATGGCCGCACCGATAGCAACCACCTCATCCGGATTGACACCTCGATTGGGTTCCTTCCCAAATATTTCAGACACTTTTTTCTGCACCAGTGGCATTCTGGTCATACCGCCGACGAGGATAATTTCGTCGATATCGGAGGGGGAAAGTCCGGCATCCTTGAGCGCCGTTTTACAGGGACCCACAGTCCGGTCCACGAGATCTTCCACCAGGCTCTCAAGCTTGGAACGGCTCAGTTTGATATTGAGATGCTTCGGTCCGGAAGCGTCCGCTGTGATGAAGGGCAGGTTGATATTGGTTTCCTTGGTTGTGGAAAGCTCCATCTTGGCCTTTTCCGCCTCTTCCTTGAGCCGTTGCAGAGCCATTTTATCACTGCGCAGATCTATGCCCTGTTCCCGTTTGAACTCGTCGGCCAGCCAGTTGACGATGCGCATATCAAAATCTTCGCCGCCGAGAAAAGTGTCGCCGTTAGTCGACTTTACTTCGAAGACGCCGTCGCCTATCTCCAATATGGATACGTCGAAGGTTCCGCCACCGAGGTCAAATACGGCGATTTTCTCTTCGGTCTTCTTATCGAGACCGTAGGCAAGCGAGGCTGCGGTCGGTTCGTTGATTATACGCTGGACATTGAGACCGGCGATCTTACCGGCATCCTTGGTTGCCTGGCGCTGCGAATCGTTGAAATATGCAGGGACGGTAACCACGGCTTCAGTAACTTCCTCTCCGAGGTATTCTTCTGCCGTCTGCTTCATTTTCCCCAGCACCATTGCAGATATTTCCGCAGGCCTGTAAACCTTGCCCTCCACCTCAACGGAAACGCTGCCACTGGTACCTTCGACGATCTTGAAAGGACTTACTTCGATGGATTTTTTCACTTCAGCGTCGACAAACTTCCTGCCGATGAGCCGTTTGATGGCATACAGCGTTCTTTCTGGATTGGTTACCGCCTGACGCTTGGCCACCTGACCGACCATACGCTCACCGCTGTCGGAAAAAGCGACGATAGAAGGGGTTGTCCTGTTTCCTTCGGTGTTGGCGATGACTTTGGGGTCGCCGCCTTCCATGATTGCCACACATGAGTTTGTGGTGCCTAGATCAATTCCTATTATTTTACCCATTTCAATCTCTCCTTATATATTGTAATCGGATTTTTCCGAATTCCATCCATCTCAGTAGTTATATCAGTAGCGTTTGTTCATTATGCGGCAACTGTTCTAAAAGTTGTCATTTTCATACATTTGTCAAGGCCGGGGGATTGAACTCCACTGGCGCCTCATTCCACTCAAGCATCTGTTTTCCCAGACGAAACTGTTACTTTTGCCGCTCGCAGCAACCGGTCTTTATAGAAATAACCCTTCTCAAATTCGTTGACCACATGATTGGGAGGTATGGTCTCACTCGGTTCCATCGTCAGGGCCTCCTGCTTGTTGGGATCGAAGGGCTCGCCGACGCTGTCGATTGCCTTTACTTCAAATTTGTCGAGGCTGGTATGCAGGCTTTTAAGTGTAAGTTCGACCCCTTCCAGCAGACCGGCAAGTTTTTTCTCGGTATCGCTGCCTTCGACGGCTCCCTGCTGGAGCGCCCTTTCCAGATTGTCTACAACCGGCAGAAATTCACGGAAAATATGTTCTCCGGCATATTTCATTGCCGTGGCCCGCTCTCGTTCATTGCGTTTCTTATAGTTTTCATACTCCGCTGCCATCCGCAGCATTTTATCTTTCAAATCAGTCACTTCCTCAGTGGCTTCAGCCAGTTCTTTTTCCAGTCTCTGTGTGTGTTGCGCCGAAGTCTCCTCACTCTTGATTGCAGTATTTTCAGCACTCGCGGAAGCCGTAGTATCACTTGCGTCCATAGCTTCTTCCGCAATCCCTTCGCTTCTCTCTTTTTCGCTCACGTACTCCTCCCCAGCCGTTTCCCTCAACGCCTGCTAAACATTTGAATACTCAACATCCTATGAATGCTTTATTTTTCCATTTCCAAACTTGTGCGGAACAATAAGTAGCCGGTTTTTCGTTGTCAAGAAACGGTGCTATAAAAATGAACCTCCTTCTCCGTCTCCTGCGCCCGGATGGCGCTGTCATCCTGCTGTGCCTCTGGTCCAGGTGCTCCCCGGCAACAATGGTATTGCAAAATATATATTCTGTAATAAATACAGGGTAAACACAGCCACGCATTTAGCCAGCCTTTGGCCGGCCTACTTTCTAGCCCATAACCAGGTATACACATGAAAACACTCGACCTGCGAAGCGACACCGTTACCCGACCCACACCAGAGATGACTGCCGTTATGAACAGCGCCGCTATGGGTGATGATGTCTATGGTGAGGATCCAACTGCCAATCGCCTGGAAAAACTCGGGGCTGATATTCTCAGGAAGGAAGCGGCACTTTTCTGCCCATCAGGGACGCAGTCGAATCTCGCGGCCCTGCTGACCCACTGCGGCAGAGGCGATGAATATATCGTCGGACAGCAGGCCCACACCTATCGATACGAAGGCGGCGGCGCCGCAGTTTTTGGCGGCATTCAGCCCCAGCCTTTGAACTTCCGGTCGGACGGCTGTCTGGATCTTGGCGAGGTCGAGGCCAATATAAAAAAAGACGACTTCCATTTCGCCAGAACCCGTCTGCTCTGTCTGGAGAACACCCATAAAGGTATCGCCCTGCCGCTGGACTACCTGGAGCAGTGCCGGGATTTTTCCCGGGAAAAAAACCTCAGGCTTCACCTTGATGGGGCCAGACTCTTCAATGCCGCCAGGAAACTCGATATCGACGCCCACAATATCGCCACGCTTTTCGACTCCGTTTCTATCTGTCTCTCCAAAGGACTCGGCGCCCCCGTCGGTTCCCTGCTCGTGGGCGAAAAAGACTTCATCGCCGAAGCCAGAAGATGGCGAAAGGTGCTCGGTGGAGGCATGCGACAGATAGGAATGCTCGCCGCCGCCGGGATCTATGCACTGGAAAACAATATCGACAGACTCAGTGAAGATCAGCACAATGCCGAAGCCCTGGCCCGGGGCTTGGGCGAAGTAGAAGAAATCGAAGTCATTTATCGGGACAGCCAGACCAACATGCTTTTTATCACCCTGCCTGAGCCTTCTCTGTCAAGCCTGCACGTCTATCTGCGGCAGCGGGGCATAATCATCCCCGGCGACATATCCGTCAGGCTGGTGACGCACCTGGAGATCGACAGAAGAGATATCGACTATATTATCTCCACCTTCAAAGACTTTTACGCCGCTAAGCGATCAGCCGCTGGCTAGGTATGCAGCGATGGACTCGGCCACGGTTTCGAAAATCTTTTTAAACTCATCTTCGCTCCGCTCCAGCAGGGTGATCCGAAAGCCTTTGAGTTCCGTAGCAAACGAGGTCAGGGGCACTACGCAGACTCCTGTAGTTCCCAGGAGATAGTAGACAAAACGCTTGTCGCAGCTGGTGCCCGGTTCCGCTACCAATGTTTCAATGAGGTTTCGTATCTCATTGTTGGCAATGGCCAGGCTCTGCTGCCTGTTCAAGGCACCGTCTTCAAAGCAGACACTCATATAAAAGGCGCCGTTGGGCTGGTTGACAAGAACCCCCTTTACATCCTTGAGGCACTCATAGGCGATGTTGGAAAAACGCTGATAACGGTCGAGACGATCCTGCAGGTATGCTGCATAATTTGGATGTTCAAGGACTTTCGGCAGAACCTGTTGAGGTAGAGTTGTCGAACAAACCTCCACCATTTTTGCATTGAGAATGGAATCACATATCTGCTGAACATCTCATCCCGTTCATAGTTGTAAACCTCTATCCAGCCGCAGCGCGATCCCGGCCAGGGCCTTTCCTTGGAAATACCTTTCATGGCAATACCCGGCACATCGCCGATGACGTCGGAGAGCGAAGCGGTGGTGGCACCATTGTAAACATTATTCTGGTAAATTTCATCGCAGATGAGAAAAAGGTCGTATCGCTTGGCTATTTCGACGATAGCCTCCATAACATGTACGGGATAGACTGCACTGGTGGGATTATCCGGGTTTATTATGAGAATTCCAGCCACAGCAGGATTGTACTTTACATGTTTTTCTATATCGTCAAGATCAGGATACCAGTGATTGTTGGGATCGAGAATATAGGTCAGAGGCGAATGGCCGGCGTGGGCCGCTTCGGCCGAGGAGTGGGAATAACTGGGAGTGGGCACGATCACCCTGGCTGTACGTTTGAGAAAACCAAAAATTTTGGAGATGGCGTCGCCCAGGCCGTTGAAGAACAGAATATCCTCAGCCCCGAGCTGGACATGGCCCCGCCGGTTGGTCTGTTCGGCCAGAAACTCGCGGGTGGCGAGAATACCCTTGGTCGGGCAGTAGCCGTAAGTACCGTCTTCCATCACCGCCTCAGCGACGATCTCCTTCATCCAGGTGGGAATCCGCTCTCCTTTGGCCACGGG
>CAKZOA010000261.1 GCA_937132035.1 uncultured Desulfobulbaceae bacterium
CCAGTCATCCCACGTATCGTGCGTCGTATCCTGAAGCTCGTCGAGCTTGTCCTGATTGATACGCTCGATCTCAATCTCTTCAATCATCAATGACCGTTCGTCCTTATCCACACCCTTGCGTGAAAAGACCTTGGCATCGATGACGACACCGTCGACACCGGGTGGTACGCGTAGCGACGAATCCTTGACGTCCTGGGCCTTCTCACCGAAAATGGCGCGTAGCAGCTTTTCCTCCGGGGAAAGGACTGTCTCGCCCTTGGGCGTCACCTTGCCCACCAGGGTGTCACCGGCCCTGACCTCGGCACCGATGCGGACGATTCCCGAATCATCGAGGTTGCGCAGCGTCTCTTCGCTGACATTGGGGATATCGCGGGTGATCTCCTCTTTGCCTAGCTTGGTATCACGGGCCATGGTTTCGAATACTTCGATATGGACCGAGGTGAAGGTATCTTCCTTGAGCAAACGTTCGTTGATGAGAATGGAATCCTCAAAATTGAATCCGCGCCAGGGCATGAAGGCGATGGTGACATTCTTGCCCAGGGCCAGCTCGCCCAACTCGCTTGAGGGACCATCAGCCAGGACCGTGCCCATTTTAACCTGTTGTCCCGGCAGAACCAATGGTACCTGGTTAAAGCAGGTATTTTGGTTTGATTTCTTATATTTTTCCAGTCTATAGACGGCTATACCGGTATCGTAGCCGTCTGTGCCGGGCGTGTTGTAGCGAACCACAATACGGTTGGAATCGGCCTCTTCGACGACACCGTCACCACCGGCCAGCAGACAGGCGCCGGAGTCACGGGCAACGTATTTTTCCATGCCCGTACCGACAAGAGGAGCCGCAGTTTTCAGAAGCGGCACCGCTTGGCGTTGCATGTTCGAGCCCATCAGAGCGCGGTTGGCGTCATCGTTTTCCAGAAAGGGTACCAGCGAGGCGGCGACACTTATCAACTGGTTGGGGGCGATATCCATGCATGTAACCGCCTCGCTGAGGGCGGTTACAACCTCGCCGTCCTCGCGGACAATCAATGAATCGGGTATGATCTTGCCCTCCTCGTCAAGCGGTACCGAGGCCGGGGCAATAATGTGCTTTTGCTCCTGTAAAGCGGAGAAATAGTGGATATCGTTGGAAACAATTTTATTTTCCACCTTACGATACGGGGTCTCGATAAAACCGTAGGGGTTAACCCTGGCATAGGTTGCAAGAGAGACGATAAGCCCGATGTTTGGTCCCTCCGGCGTCTCAACCGGACAGATTCGACCATAGTGGGTCGGATGGACGTCACGAACCTCGAATCCGGCCCTCTCCCTGGAGAGACCGCCGGGTCCGAGTGCGCTGAGACGGCGCTTATGAGTCACCTCTGAGAGCGGATTGGTCTGGTCCATGAACTGGCTCAGCTGTGAGGTGCCGAAGAACTCCTTGATGGCTGCGGAAATGGGCTTCGGATTGACCAGATCATGCGGCATCAGGGTTTCAACATCCTGGAGGGTCATCCGCTCCTTGATGGCTCGCTCCATCCTCACCAATCCCATTCTGTATTGGTTTTCGATGAGTTCACCGACAGTGCGCACCCGACGGTTGCCAAGATGGTCGATATCATCGACTCCGCCCTGAGAATCCTTGAGACGTACCAAGTACTTGATGGATTCAACTATGTCATCCTTGGTCAAAGCCTTTTGGCTGATGTCGATGTCAAGCCCGAGCTTGGCATTGATCTTGTAGCGGCCTACCTCGGAGAGATCGTAGAGATCGGCATTGAAGAACAGATTTTCGAAAAACGTCTGTGCCACTTCCAGGGTTGGAGGGCTCGAGGGCCGAAGCCGGCGATAGATTTCGAGAAGAGCCTCCTCCGTGGAACTGACCTTGTCGAGAGCAAGCGTCTTGCGGAAGGCGTCGGAATAATGGACACCGTCGATGAAGAGACACCGAAAAGTGGTAATTCCGGCGTCCTGCAAAGACTCAAGCACGGTTTCTGTGATTTCGGTATTGGCGAAAAAAAGAATTTCCTCGGTAGCAGGATTGACGATGTCCTGGGCGAGAACCTTACCGAGTACCTCATCACGAGATATCTGTAAAAAATCAATTCCAGCCGCCTCAATTTTCTTGCTGAGTACCTTGCTGACCTTTTTGCCCTTCTTGCCGAGTACCTCACCCTCCTTGGGGTCAACCAGGTCGTACTCCAGGCGCCGGCCGACGGCAGTGGCAGCATCATAGCTTATCTTGAACTCGTCGCCATCGACGAGAATATCGTTGGTGGGATAAAATTCTTCGAGGAGTCCTGAGGCGTTGTAACCTATGGCCTTGAGCAGTGTGGTCACCGGAAACTTACGTCTTCGGTCGATGCGCACATGGAGAATGTCCTTGATATCAAATTCCAGGTCGATCCAGGAACCACGAACCGGTATTATTCTTGCCGAATAGAGCAATTTACCGCTGGCATGGCTCTTGCCGTTGTCGTGAGTGTAAAAAAGTCCTGGAGAGCGCTGCAGCTGGGAGACGATGACACGCTCAGTGCCGTTGACGACGAATACGCCGTCCCTGGACATCAGCGGCAAAGCACCAAGATAGACTTCCTGTTCCTTGATGTCCCGTATAGTCTGCACTCCTGTTTCTTCGTCTACGTCGAAGGTAAGCAGACGCACCACTATTTTCAGCGGAATATCATAGGTCATTCCCCGCTGGACACATTCCTCTACCGTATATTTGGGTTCGCCGAATTTATACTTGACGTATTCAAGAGAACACATTCCATTAAAGTCGTTAATGGGAAAAACGTTCTTGAGAATTGCCTGAAGACCATATTCCTCGCGTTCCTCGGGCTCACGGTCCATTTGCAGAAATTTCTCGTAGGATTTCCTCTGCATGGATATCAGGTGAGGAGGCTCAATGATATTTTCCACAGTGGCAAATTTCTTTCTAATTCGTTCCATATATCGTCCTCGAGGGTGCCTATAGATCGTTTTTACGAATATATACAGTAAAATACGACAAAAGGGGTTACTGTATGGTGTTTAAACTGGTTAGGTGGGAAAAAATGAGTCGGGACCCATGTGCTGACTGTACATGCAGTGCAGGAGAAAACTCAAAAAAGAAGATGTTCTGTTACCGGTGTAGAGGATCATGATGTGGCCCTATGCAGAAAAATTCACACTCAATGCTGATGCTTACAGCAGTAAAATTCGTCACAAACCACTATAACTACGATATTTTGCAATACAACTTCTTCTTGAACTCCCTAAATACGACACGCTACGCGGCGTAGCCCGTAGCGTGTCTCCGAAAACGAAAGGCACTCCGAAAAGAGTGCCGGGTATATTTGGACTACTTGATTTCGACTGTACCGCCAACTTCTTCGATCTTCTTCTTGATCTCTTCGGCCTCTTCCTTGGTTACGGCTTCTTTAATCGGCTGAGGAGCATCCTCAACCAGCGCTTTGGCCTCTTTCAGACCCAGGCTGGTTATGGCGCGAACCTCCTTGATGACCTTGATCTTCTGGTCGCCGGCACCGGCTAGGATAACGTCGAATTCTGTCTGTTCTTCAACTTCGGCTGCCTCTGCAGGACCAGCGCCGGCGGCGGCTGCCGCGACCGGTGCGGCAGCGGAAACGCCGAATTTTTCTTCGAATTCCTTGATGAGCTCGGAGAGCTCAAGCACGGACATATTAGCGATAAACTCAATTACGTCTTCTTTTGTTACAGCCATTTGTGTATACCTCGTAAGTAAATAGTTCGTAAAAAACCCGTCGGCAGCTTAATTTTCTGCCTGTTCTTTCTGATCCTTGAGAGCCTGTAGACCATAAACAAACGTTCTCGGCACTCCTGAGAGAACCTGAACAAGGCCGGTAGGCACGCCGTTAAGTACGGAGAGCAACTGAGAAAGAAGCACTTCCTTGCTCGGCAGCTTAGAGAGAGCCTTAAGCTCTTCCGGACCTAACTTTTCTCCTTCAAGAACGGCTGACCTGATAATGAATTTATCATGGTCATCAGCAAATTTGGCTAATGCCTTGGCAGGTCCGACAGGATCATCGTAGGCCATTACTACGGCTGTGGTACCAGTGAAATCATCACTGAGCACATCGCTGTCTGTCTCGGCAACCGCTCTTCTCAGGAGAGTGTTCTTGGCAACGCGTATCTCTGAATCGACTTTCCTTAGTTCAATCCGTATCTTCTGCATCTGAGCAACGCTCAGGCCACGATAGTCGGCTACCACAGAAAATTTCGATTTACTGAAGGAATCGTTGAGTTCAGAGATGATCGCTACTTTCTCTTCACGTTTCAATTCACTCCTCCTACATTTAAAATTAATGTCGCAAGAAACAGCAGTTACTAGACGATGGTTGGTTTACAATCTCTGTCAGGGTGCAAACCGTCTCGGCAGGTGGTACAAGTACCGATTAAACTTCAAAGTGCCTGCTGTCTTCGACTCCACTTCGCAGATCGCCGTGACGGCTCCTGCGAAACCCCTTAACTCCACATTATTTCAACAGCGTACGAACATCGACCGGATCAACCTTGAAGCCTGGGCTCATGGTGGTTGAAATGGAGATACCTCGCAGATAAATACCTTTACTGGAACTCGGTTTGAGCTGGATGAGCTTGTTTATGAAAGCAAGCACGTTTTCGTGTAACTTTTCCGCACCAAAAGATGCTTTGCCGATACCAGCATGAACGATGCCCGCTTTATCGACACGAAAATCGACCTTGCCTGCCTTTATTTCCGAAACAACATTGGCAATATCAAAGGTTACGGTACCAAGTTTGGCATTGGGCATGAGATTACGGGGGCCGAGAACACGGCCAATCTTGCCGACGGTGCCCATCATGTCGGGAGTAGCTACAGTCTTATCAAATTCCAGCCAGCCACCCTGAATCTTTTCAACAAGGTCATCGGAGCCCACATAATCGGCGCCCGCCTCTTTGGCTTCGGTCTCCTTTTCTCCCTTGGCAAAGACCAGAACCCTGGTTTCCTTGCCGGTGCCGTGCGGCAAAACGACAGATGACCTGATCATCTGGTCGGCATGACGGGGATTCACTCCGAGTTTGACGGCGATATCAAACGTTTCGTCGAACTTGGCATAGGACGCCTCAAGAACATTGCCTACTGCCTCTGCCAGGGAATAGGCTAGCGTTTTATCAACTTTTTCCAGCTTGTTTCTGTAATTTTTTCCGTGTTTCGGCATGTGAGCCTCCTACTATGAATGGAGAAACGCTGTCGCTCCGAGTAGTGATATAAGTATTTACCGTGGTGTCTGTCGAACTCACCCTTTGACAGTAATTCCTGCGCTGCGGGCGGTTCCTTCGACAATCTTCATTGCACTTTCGATATCATAGGCATTGAGATCGGGCATCTTTATTTCAGCTATTTCCCTGATCTTGTCTCGCTTGATTTCAGCAACACGCTCAAGTTTGGGATTACTCGACCCCTTGGATATACCTGCGGCCTTGAGCAGGAGAACCGAGGCTGGAGGAGTCTTGGTTATATAGCTAAAGGACCGATCCTGATAGACGGTGATGACTACAGGGACGATGGTGTCCCCCATGGACTGTGTCTTGGCGTTGAATGCCTTACAGAACTCCATGATGTTCACACCGTGCTGGCCAAGAGCCGGGCCAACCGGCGGCGACGGGTTGGCTTTACCCGCTGGAATCTGCAGTTTGATGTATGCCGTTACTTTTTTGGCCATTGTTCGCTCCAACTGTCAACGTATTAAAAACAAAAAAGCTCTGTCACGACTTATCGCCCTGACAGATACTTCACAACTCCAAATGATTCGCCCGAGGACGATCTAGGTATTCGAAACCTGGACGAATTCCAGCTCTACAGGGGTTTCCCTGCCAAAAATTGAGACCATTACCCGAACGCGACCCTTTTCAGGATAGACCTCGTCGACTACGCCCTGAAAATTAGCGAAGGGTCCATCGACAACGCGCACAACTTCACCGATATCGAATATAACTTTGGGTCGGGGTTTTTCCGAACCATCCTGGATTCGGCCGATGATCTTGCCGGCATCCTCATCGGATAGCGGTGTCGGGTCTTTGTCACCGCCGACGAAACCGACAACACGCGGCATGTTTTCATGGATGGTATGCCAGGTGGTATCGTTGAGATCCATACTGACAAGCATATATCCAGGGAAGAATCGCCGGGAGGAGGTCTTTCGCGAGCCCTTGATCATCTCCACGACCTGTTCAGTCGGTACCAGGATCTCACCGAAGTACTCTTCCAGACCGTCCCTTCTTATTCTCTCCTCCAAGGTCGCCTTAACCTTATCTTCGAACCCGGAGTGAACCTGAAGTATGTACCATTGTCTTGCCATGTTTACCGTTTACCCCAGCCTGTTTTTAAAGTTTGCGCCGCAAAGCACTTCCTGCGGTGCCACCATATATCTACTGCCATCGCCTCAGCGGAGCAGGTAAGCAACCAGCTTGCCAAGAAGCAGATCAACCGAGCCTAGATAAATGGCAATCACCACCGTCAAGACGATGACAATCCCCGTGAGGCCCATGGTTACCTTTTTATCAGGCCACACGATCTTCGTAAATTCTACCTGAACCTCTTTTATGAACTTCTTGATCTGAGCAGGTGAGTATGGAGACTGCTTCTCAGGATTTGCCACTGCATTTTTTTTCGATTTTGCCTTGTTTGCCATACTCGTTGCCATCCTTGTGGGCAGCTCCCTTCCCTCTGTTTCAGAAGAGCGTAACCGCCTTTGAAATATCGCAGTGGTGGCAGGCCAGGAGGGACTCGAACCCCCAACTTCCGGATTTGGAGTCCGGCACTCTACCAATTCGAGTTACTGGCCTGCGCATTTTCCTACTTTGTCTCTTTATGCGGTGTATGCACACGGCAAAACGGACAGTACTTGCTGAACTCCAGTTTGTTAGGAGTATTTCTCTTGTTCTTTGTGGTGGTATAATTTCGCCTTTTGCATGTGCCACAGGCAAGAGTGATAATATCTCTCATTACAATCGTGTCCCTCTAAAAAAAGAACCCGGCTCTTGCACCGATTGGCGAAAGAGCAGGGTGTGGAGTGTCTGCCGGTACCTTTATTTGACAATTTCACTGATGACGCCGGCGCCGACCGTGCGGCCACCTTCGCGGATGGCAAAG
>CAKZOA010000262.1 GCA_937132035.1 uncultured Desulfobulbaceae bacterium
CAGAAGAAAAATGCTTCAATAAAATAAAAGTCTTAACGCCTGCATTGCCTAAATGGATTGCTTCATCTTTGGTTAATCGTGAATATGGATTAGGAAAAGATAAGATTACAAATTTTCAAATTAATGTAAATCAACAAAGTGAGGTTCATGCAGATTTTGATATTACATCAGCTTTTAAATTTTCGATGTTTTCCTCCGTTGGTATGACGGGGTATGAAGTTTTTCCTGAAATATTAGAAATAAGCCAATTATCTTTTTTTTCTATTGAAAACAATACAATGCAACAGACCTCCTAATATTGGCATTTTTATTGCTATTTGAGAAGAGATGAATGTGCAATTGTCTGTTCTTTTGTGGCACGTGACATGCACACAGGGCCAATCGAGAGGGTTGTTTTTATACATCCATGAATTCAATTCGTGTGGATCCTCAGTTGCAAGCCCTCCTGCCAACAGAAACAGTGATGGAGATACTTGCTCATACGCATGAGAAGCAGGATCGTGCTCTCATACTAATCCAAAGTGAGGATGAAATCGTGAAAAGGACACAAGAACCGATTTTTGTTGTTGATGATGACCAGGGAATCCTTGAATCTTTTGATGTCATGCTGGGAGATGACTATAAACTGGTGATGGCGAATGATGGCAATCTTGCCTTGCAACTCTTGAACCGCCACAAGCCTGACCTCTTATTTCTGGATCTGCAGATCCCTGGCCCTGATGGTCTGGAAGTATTGACCCATATTCGGCAGAAAGGATTAATGACACGTGTGGTAGTGGTAACCGCCATGGTGCAGGAGGAATACCAGAAAAGGGCTGAACAACTTGGAGTGTATCGATACCTTAACAAACCGTTGGATGTCGACGAGATTATGGAAATTGCCCATACGGCGACGCACTCACTCCAATAGACTCCATCAACACCCAATAACCATGCAGCATAGCAAGGCGAATTCCTGCTGGTCCCCCTTCTCGTGAGGGATCAGCAGCCTGCTGAGGCAGCTGCACCATCCATGAGCATGCCTAACCACTTCGAGTAGCCATCTTTAGAGAACATAAACCAGAACGGCAAGATCACTACTGCCGCCGATATCCGTCAGTGTTTTACCGCTGATGAGCCATAGGTCTGCGTCCGTTTCAAAGAAAAATCTTTCCTGTTTGTCCGGTGTAAAGCTTCTCGGTATTTCTTCTCACTGCACAACACGATGCGTGTTGCTTTCTAGCATTCAACTCGTTTTTTCGTAAGTTCATTGTGAAAGAAGGATCGCTTGAATACCCGCAGTTTAGGCCTGTCGACGGAAGAAAGAGAAGCGGTGCGCCGCCTTCATGTTAATTGGGATGCGAGAACGCCCTGGCCGAGGCGCGGCCCCTATTATAAATCCTCAAGATCGGCCAGGATCCGCTCGCACTGATCGACATTGGCCTGGGCTGTTTCAAAGGCTTTTTCGGCAAGCCACGACAGACCGCCGGTCATGAAGAAAGCGGTGTATTGCGCATATTTCTTGGCAGCATCGGTAACCACATTGGCAACATCTATTCCGAAAGTCGGCTCTGCAAGGGTGCCGTCGACGAGCACGAAACCAGCGACGTCAACGACGTTGGTGAGTGAGCTCAATACCTGCCGCGGCTTAGATGAGATTCCGCCCTTGATCTCCTCGGTCTTGAAGTCGATCTTGCCTCCGCCGATCCAGGTCACCTCAGTGGTCTGGGCGGCGAGCTTTTTATCGAAATCAGCAACTCCATCCTCAATATCGAACCGCACAACAGCGCACTCGAGCATCGTCTTGTCCTTTCCAAGCGGGTTCAACCTGGAAACCAGCCCGGCTCCGAAGGTTGTCAAAAAGGACTTCTTCAATTCCATATCATCTATGGAAGTCGTCAAATATCCATTGAGACTGCCCATCAGTGATGCCGGCGATTTTCCTGCCCCTTCCAGATCGAAATTGAGATTGAAGTAGCCGCCGAAGCGGGGCGAGGTAAAGTTGTCGAAATCTATCTCGGCATCAAGCTTCGCTTCGCTGGATCGGGCATCGAGGGTGACATAACCGTAGCCGCTGCCGCCGCTGCTTTCGGCAATGACGAATGGCGATACCTCAAGAAGCCCGTGATCGAGACTTATACCGATTTCACTGTCCAGGTCAACACCGCTTGGAACCATGACATCCTCCGTTTCAAGCTTAAGGTCGACATCGTATTCTCGAAGCAGGTCGAATGCAAAAGGCTCATCTGAAAAAATTCTTTTGCCGGTCGACTTTTCTGTCGCTTCTTGTGCCTGCGATTCCGCCTTCACTGGCGGCGGCGGTACCGCCTCTTCCACCGCCGGTTTACCCTCTTGCGGAACTATCAGCCAGGGGGTGGTATCAAACCCGCGAATCGCCACCAGACCCTTCAAGGTATTGCGCTCGACATCCGCTGCTGCCGGGGTCAGGTATTCCAGGTTGGCGGTCATACTGCTATCCCCCGATTCAATCAAAAATGTATCGACCCGATACCCCCCCGGTTGTCCTGATGCATGTGCGGTAAGGGTAAGCGGTTTGCCTTCGGGGAGATCCCTGCCCAGCAGTTTTCCTACCGTGGCAATTGTTTCGGCCTTAAAGGCAAGCTCGGCCTGAAAGGTGTCAGGGGTCTTGATATCTTCAACTACGGCGTCGACGGCCGCGCTTATTCCTGTACTACTCAGGTCGGCCGAGATGTTTACAGGGGCGCTCCTGAGGTTATCGGAATCGGCCCTGACCTGAATATTCCATGGATCGGTTTCGGGTAATTTGGTATCGGCAAGCTCGGAAAGCGCCGCGAGCGAAGTCAAATCACCGTCGATTGCCATCCGAATACCAGTCAAGGCAATGAGGTCGACGATCTCCGCCGTCAGCTCAGCTGTGAAACCGTCACCGCGCAAGGTTGCCTGCAAATCATCAAGCTGCAGCGACCGGGCCGACGAGCCGACGTTTCCTTCGAGCTGGAGGGCACCGATGTCCGGCATTTCCACTCCCGCCAACCGGGCGAGTGCAGCGGCAGAAGGCGTAGCAGCTGTAATCGAAGCGTTTATGCCGGCAGCACCGTAACCGCTGGGATCGGTTGCAACCGTGGTCAGGGCGAGGAGATCCTCGACCTGAGCCGCCAGCCTGGCCTCAGCTAATTCACCATCGAGTTGAACACCAAGCGACTCGAGACGGTAGGAATCTCCGCTGGATACGACCTTCCCATCGAGTTTCAGGGGACCCAGGACGGGGAGTTCGATACCGGCATATTTACCAAGGACCACGGTATCATCAACCGCAGCGGCGAGATCGGCGACAATGCCGGATCCATCAATTGCGTTATCCGCAGAGCCTGTCAAACGAATGTCAAGCCCCTCGTCAACGACCGCAGCCCGAAGAGCTTTGATCTCGAGCTTCTCAAGACTCCCTTTCGCCGTCGCGGCCACGGAAAAGGAAGCGGGAAGCGTCCCTGGAACCGTTACTCCAAACCGGTCGAAAATGATCTGCAGCTGTTCCGATTTTGCAGTTGTATCAAGATATAATCCTTCAATTTCAACAGAACTTTCCTCATTTCTTCCGATTCGATTGGCGCTCCCGGAGATCACCACCGATGCAGCAGGATCGTCGAGTTCGAGGTCAACGACGTCGAGTCGCAGCGCCGAGGCCATAGAAGAGAGCCTGGCAGAGCCCTTGAAGGGGCCGAATTGGGGAAGGTCCATGCCGAGATAAGTACCAAGCAGTGCTGTCGAGTCAAGCTCGACCAATAACTCCGCCGCACCATCCGGCGTGGCCGTGACATTGCTCAGAGTAGCGGCTAACCGGGCCTCCAGACCCTGGTCCCGGACGACCAGCTCAAGATCACGAATCGCCAGTGATTGCGCACTGCCTTTAACCTGGCCGTTGATTCGCAGTTTGGGGGGCAGAGAAAAAGACAGCTGCCGGCCAAGGCCGTCAAGCAACCCAGATCCATCATCCGTGAAAGCTGAGACGGTGAGATCGATACCATCCATCCTGGTCAAATCCGTCACTTCACCGGTTACATCGAGCGACAAGCGAGGATCATCGAGAACCACGCTGATATTCTCGGTAGCCAGCCGTCCGTTTTCAGCGACGAAGGTCAAGGACATGGCTCCATGTTGCAGATCCGGCAGCGTCATACCCGCCAGTTCGCCAAACGTTGCGATGGAGTCTGCGGCCAGGGAGACATCCAGGCGGGCATTCGGCTCCGGCAATACCGGCCCCGCTGTGCCACTGATTTTAAGAACCGACTCATTCAATTTACCGCCAAGGGATACTGGCGTCCGCCGGTTTTCGTGCCAGTCCTCGATGCGCCCGAGCGATCCGTTGAGGGAAACAGGAACTCCCTGATAGGCTCCTTTGAGCTCCAGCGGGATGTTCGAACCATCGACGAATAGTCGCAATAACTCCACCTCTGCCTGCAATGCAGCATCACCTGACGTATCCTTGTACACGAAGTGCAGGTCGGTCACCTGGAGGTTGCGGATATAGGGTTTGACCGGCAGCGCGAAGGTGTTTTTAGCTGCCTGGTTATCCGGATCTTTGAGCTGATCAGGCCCCAAGGCGGGAGCCGCTTCCTTGAACA
>CAKZOA010000263.1 GCA_937132035.1 uncultured Desulfobulbaceae bacterium
CGTCAGTGCCACTTCGTGCTCGGTCGGCAGCCCCTGCCACTGGCGACGAAAGCCGGGCTCCTCTATCCGGGCGCCCAGACCGGGGGTTTCGCTGTGACTGACCACCTCCATACCCGTCTGCCTGCTGCTGACTAGATCGATACCGATCATCAGCGTGAGATCGCCGCCGTAGCCGCCTTTGCCTGTTGCCTCGATGGCCAGGGTGGAGACGTTCTCACCGTCTTTCAGGTAAAATACCGGGATTTCAGAGTCGCCTGCATCAATGATCACCTTGTTGTTCAAAACCTCTCTTGCCGGCTTGTCGAAAAGCCGCTCCAGGGCAGGTCCACGGACATACAGATAGGTCTGCTTTTCAATCTGTGGTGCCAGTCCCTGGTTGGCGATGGTGAGCACTGCCGAGCAGATACCGGCAATCAACGAAAGTACGACGACCATGCGAACGATCTCAGACATTTTCGCCCCCCCTGACCTGAGGCTTGATCATGTCAAGCAGCGGCGAACAGAGATTAGCGAGCAAAACGGCATAAACAATGCCGTCTGCGTGCAGCGAATAGCCTCTGATAAGCATAAGAAGCACCCCGGCCAGAATACCATACAATATCATCGGCAAACGGTTTACAGGAGATGTGGTATGATCTGTGAGCAGGAATACCCCCATGAACAGCGTCCCTCCGCTCAGTAAATGAAAAAGCGGTGTGGCAAACATCTCCGGATCAGAGAGGTGCAGCAGCGACGAAGTTGCCACCAGGCCGACGATGAAACCGGCAGGCACCTGCCACTGGATCTCGCGCAGCAGCAACAGGAACAGAGCGCCAATCGCTATAAACAATACCATGCCCTCGGCTGCACCGGCAACCTGTCTGCCAAGCAGCATATCAAGCCACTGGTAATGTGACTCGGCGGCAGCTCCTTGGGATTTAAGCATTCGCAGGGGCTCAACCATGGTGACCTGCCAGTCGAGATCCTTCAGGGCTCCGGTGTTGTCCATGCGCTGGGGCCAGGAAAGCTGGAGAACTGCGACACTGAGAACCACAGGATGCGCAGGAAATCCTCCCACTCCTCCGAAAAGCTTTTTACCGATGATCACCATGAAAAAACAGCCCGTCAGGATCAGCCACCAGGGAGCATTCACCGGCAGCATGAAGCCGAGCATCAGCGCAAAGAGGACGCTGCTCCAGTTCGAAGTGAGATCACGGGACGGAGCCAGCCGTTCGGCGACAAAATCGATAACCAGGGCGAAGCCGATACAGAGACCGAAAATCCGCAGTGAGGGCGCACCGAAATAATAGATACTGCCGATAATGGCCGGCAGCAAGGCGATCACCCACCGTTGATGGACCTGCGCCAGGCCTGTTCCCATTCGGCTGTGAGGACCCACGGCCACGTCAAGCATGGTTGAGTCCGTCGGGCCGGGTTGCTGGTACATTTTGATTTCTTTCATAGCATTTATTCTGCGCTCCAGACGTATCGTTCACCATGTGTCATTTCATGGTTGCAGAAGTGAAGAAGTTGGACAATGGGCCGCTGTGCAGGACACACATGAGCGCACAAGCCGCACTCGTGGCATGCTTCCGGGTGAAGTTTGCCGGTCGAATTAAACTGACCGAACTCAACCATCCGGTTAAGCAGATGTACCTGAATTTTTGCCGGACATACCCGGGTGCAGCGGCCGCAGAAGATGCAGGGGGCGATCGGATCGAATGGCGACAGATCTTGAGCGATAAGGTGGATGCCGCTGTTATAGGTAACCGGTGTCAGATCCGAATACTGGGCGATGCCTTTCATCGGTCCACCCACTACGGGCCGGACGAAATCTGAGACCTTCAATCCCTGGCTGGCGAGAATATGCCTGAGGGAACTTCCCAGAGCAAAACGGACGGTCACTGCTTTATCGATGGTTGGGCCGCTGATGGTGAGGCATTTTTGGATAAAGGGAGAAACACCATCCAGGGCATCGACCATGGCAAGGATATTTTCAATATCCTGGACGATAACGCCCCGGCTTATGTAGCTCTCTCTATTGGGAATCTGTCGGCCGATGAGCCGCGCCACGACCTCGCGCTCAATGCGCCCGGGGTAACTCCGCGGCACAGGGGCGATGTCGGCAAACTCCGAGAAACGATCTTCAGCCCAGGACTGCAGGTGAGCGGGAACCGTGAGCCAGATGGAGGCATCGGGCAGCAGGATGCGTATACGCCTGAGTCCTTCAGCCACTTTCTCCGCCTGCTGCTCAAGAAGCAGCTGGGAGGTGAGAATGGTCGGCTCCTCCTGAACACCGGTGATGATCACAGCTTCCAGCCGGGGAAGAGCGGTGATTTCACCGGTGCCGTAATCACGGCCGGACAGTGTCCAGGGTGCGTTGACGCCAGCTGTTCGAATCCTCTTAAGCGCTGCCCGCGGATCACCGGGAGCCACCGGGCCGTCAAACATCTCGCCGGCAGGTATTCCCTCGCCACCATCGTTTTCTATGACCACCGCAGGAGAGTGAACGCTCTGGGCGGTCCAGGTCGTGGCGATTTCCCTGACCCTGCCGCTGATGCTCGCCAAAGTAGAGTTGCCAAGTCGCGAACGTCCCACCACCTGCCCTCGACGGACGGTATCTCCAGCCTTCACCGTCGGCAGATAATGTATCCGTCCCGGATAATCCAGCGGTATGATGACTCGCTCCGGGTCTTCTATTTGCCGTATCTCAGGATCATAATCCGGTACGGTCGGCAGCGCCGCTCTGTTTCTGAACACATCGAATAATCTTTGCATGACAACGTTTTTAGCGTAAATGGCAAGCCGCGCAGAGCACCTCTCCGTCGGCCTGGGTGAATCGTTCCGGTGAATATTCAAGGTGACAGTTGGAACAATTTGTGTGGTAAACTTCCGAGAGCGAGCCGGGGGCATGGCACCCCAGACAGGAGTGATCTTCTATTTCCAGGTACTCGTCGTGGTCCATTATCGCAGGCGAATAGCCGTCATCATGACACTCGGTGCAGCTGTTCACAGAGGCTTCGCTCTGCTGGACCGCAGGATGACACTGCCGGCAGGAAAGCGCCTGATCGTCGCCGGCCTCCTGCTCATGACACTGGCTGCAATCGGTGCCGTGAATCTCCTTGAGTTCGGAGTGGCTGAATTCATCGGCCTCCACCTCCTCGCCATGACAGTCTTCACAGGTTACCGCCAAAGTCGCGCTGTAGAGCGGATGATGACAGACAGCGCAGGAATCGGCCATCAGCGCATGCGCTTTATGATCAAAAAGCACCGGTCCGGCGGTGTTGTGGAGGTATTTCCTGTCAGTTTCCGCCGATGATTGCGGCAACAGGTAGCCCAAGGCGACGGCAACGGCGGCGACAAGTGCCACTATCGTCAACGACCTTGTCCAGTTTCGGCGCGTGTGAAGATCACCACTCATGACTATCCCTTAAAATCAACCGTTCATTATCCTCGTCACTCATGGTGTACCAGCGGCATGAACGGCGGGTGCAGCTGATCAGTTTCAACCTCTTGGAATCGGAAATCGAGACATGTATGGCCGCAAGTTTGCAGCCATCCTGGATACAGGTCTGCCCTGGCTCGATCAGCGAAGTGAGGCAGTGCGGACAGCGCACATCGGCCAGTTCCTCGTCATCATCGACCTGCAGGGTACTCTCACGGTCCAGGACATTGAGATAAGCAGCGATCTTGCTGACACCAACCTCCCCCTGGTTGTTGACGATCTGGAAAACTGCTCGATCTCCCTCGTTGAGCCCGGTTCCGCAGTGAGGGCACCAGCAGTGCAGGTAGGTATTATGCTTGATATGAGATCGTTCCATCAATGGAGGGGAGTCCCAAACCTCTTCTTCCCAGCTTAGCGGTTTGTCGGAATCTTTCTTTGTCATCGTATGCTCCCTGATACAGTAAAGAATATGCAGATAAACTGCCTAAATGACAATCCCTGCCCCTGCAAATATCACCTTTTATTTTTTTCCGGATCTTCCAGATTATCTTATTTTATATGGTATTCCCATAAAAATCCTCTGCTGGTCGCAGAACGACTGTCACTTGTCGCTTCAACTCCTCTTGAACAAAGGAAAATATTAAGGATAATCTCAATGGATATTTTTTCTTCTCATTACCAAATTCGTAAGGTTGAGCATTTGTCTGCCAGGTAATGTCAACGAGCAGCGGAGCGGAAGAGATCTCTTCACGGAACGCCATGAACCCATCTCTGGGGGCTCGACTGCAGCCGTCCAGGTTGCTGGACACCCGAGAAAAGACCTCTCCCGCCCCCC
>CAKZOA010000264.1 GCA_937132035.1 uncultured Desulfobulbaceae bacterium
CGGACCGCCTCGATCACAGTCTGGCTGGCAGCGATGAATCCGCCGTTGACGCCAAAGGCCTTGCCGAAGGTGCCGACGATGATGTCGGGTTGGCTTTTACAGTATTCGGGCGTGCCTCTTCCGCTATTGCCGTAGGCGCCGATGCCGTGGGAATCATCGACCACCGTGACGACGCCTTCCCGGAAGCGACCGGCATGGCTGCCGGCGATTTCCTCAATGCTCTGGAGCGGGGCGATGTCGCCGCGCATGGAATAAACTCCGTCGCAGATAACTATTACCCGATCGATGCTGTCGTCTATCTCCTCAAAGCATCGGCGTAGATCGCCCATGTCGTTGTGTTTGAAGATGCCTTTATTGTTCCTGGCCACGCCGGCAATGCGCATGGCCCTTATGATGGAGTTGTGGTTGAGCTGGTCGCCGATCCAGTGAGTTTTTCTGCTGCTGATAGTCAGGGCCAGCCCGCAGTTGGCCGTATAGGCGGAGTTGAAGATCTTGGCGGCAGGCTTGCCGGTAAATTCGGCGATTCTTTCCTCCAGTTCTCTGTGATAGCTGTACGTTCCGTCTATGAAGCGGACGGCTCCAGGGCCGACGCCGAACTGGTGCGTTGCCCGGTCCGCAGCCTCGATGAGCTTTGGATGGTGGGCCAGGGAGAGGTAAGAATTTGAGTTCATTCGCAGAAAAGCGGTGTCGCTGCCCTGGAGGTGATATCTGGGGCCATAGCCATTCTGTGCGGGAATATAGCCGTTTATGACCCTTTCGGGGGCTTTGGCCCTGCCTTCGCCGGCAAGAGCATCCAGCTCCCGGGAAAGCGCAGCCTCGAGTTCTTTAAGTGGCATCTGTGTACCTCCTTTGCTGGAGTAGCTGGGGGATGAAACAATGATTGATGAACCGGCTTCTCGTGCAGGCACTGTCTGGTCAGTTTTCCCAGTCAAGAATCACCTTGCCGGATTTTCCCGAGAGCATGACCTCAAAGCCTTTTTGATAGTCGCTGTAATGAAACGTGTGGGTTATAAGCTCCCGAATGTCGAGTCCGGTCTGGATGAAGGATGTCATCTTGTACCAGGTCTCAAACATCTCTCTGCCGTAAATGCCTCTGATGGTAAGTCCGTTAAAGACCACGCTGTTCCAGTCGATGGCCGAAGGCTTTTTCATGATGCCCAGAAGGGCGATTTTGCCGCCATGGCACATATTTTCGATGATGGTGGTGAAGGCGTCGGCACTGCCGGACATCTCCATGGCCACATCGAACCCTTCCTTCATACCGAGTTTCTCCTGGGCGGCGGCAACCGTTTCCCGGCTGACGTCCACTGTCAGTGTTGCTCCCATCTTCTTTGCCAGCTGCAGGCGAAAGGGATTGATATCGGTGACGACGATATATCTGGCTCCGGCGTGCTTGGCAACGGCGGCGGCCATGCAGCCGATGGGGCCGGCGCCGGTGATAAGCACGTCTTCGCCGAGGATGTCGAAAGCAAGAGCGGTGTGAACGGCATTCCCCAGAGGGTCGAAACAGCTCAGTATCTCCAGGGGGATCTCAGGATCACAGTACCAGACGTTGGTTACCGGCAGGCAGAGGTACTCGGCGAAGGCGCCGGGACGGTCGACGCCTATACCTTTCGTGGTCCTGCAAAGGTGTCTTCTGCCGGCCAGACAGTTACGGCATTTGCCGCAAATCAGATGCCCCTCTCCGGAAACAAGATCACCCGGTGAGAAATCGTGGACATCCTCGCCCACCTCAACCACTTCGCCGACGAATTCATGACCGATGTGCATGGGGATAGGGATGGTCTGTCTGGCCCAGTCATCCCATGCGTATATATGCACATCCGTGCCGCAGATCGACGTTCGCTTGAGTTTGATGAGTACATCCGTACGATTCGGTGACGGAATGGGTACGTCTTGAAGCCAGAGGCCTTCTCTGGGTTCGGCCTTGACCAGGGCTTTCATGGTATGCATGGACAACCTCGAGTGTCTGTGTTTGCCAAGCGGTACGGCATCGATACATCCTGGAATCTGATTGTGCAGAAGATATCGTTATGGAGTCTGTGAAATTATTCTATCATGCCTGGTGTTTTGCGTACAGCGCGGGATGAAAAGACAGGACGGTGGAGGCAGGATCCGCCTGCGGACAGGCCAGGAATGAATGGTGGAAGCTCCTGGCCTGCCCTCAGAGCCGGATGTATTTCAGGGGCGGCATTGATTTGCCGAGCAAATCTAGAAGCGAATCAGGGCACCGCCGTAGAATCCGGAAAAGTCTGAGTCGACGTAAATATCGGACTCATCGATGGCGATATCGAGATATCTGTATCCAGCGTAAATGCCGACCAGCGGCAGTGGCGAAAATTCGATTTGAACGTCAGCATCGAGGAAGTGGTTGTCGCCGTAGCCAAGATAACCGAATCTGCCGTTGACGCCGACGAAGTCGGCCAGCGCCACCCGTCCCCTCAGGCCAACGGTGGGAATGGGCACCGTCGCCGAGGCAGTTTCCGTCCTCTTTGTCAGGTCATCGACAAGCGAGGCTTCGGCATCGGTGATTTTGGCCGCCACTTCGACACCAACCTGGAGCCGTGTTGGAGTATCGTCCATGTTGAGGAAGTACCAGGTGAAACCTATATCGATAATATCAAGGTCGACGCTGCTGCGAATCGGAGTACCTATGTTGTAGAGTTCACCGTCGAAGAAAATGGGTCTGGTGAGCAGCGAATTTCCCTGGAAAGAGAGAGGCATGTACCCTGCTGATATCTTGAAATCTCCGAGAGAAACGCCAAGTTCGGCGACCATTTCCTCACTGTCTGCGAGGTCGAGATCGCTTTCCAGGTTGACGTTGGTGCCGATTCCGTTGGTTTCGGCCGCCAGTTCTCCGCTGGGGCTGAGTACCTGGTAGCCGACCTTGAGCGCGATTGTTTCATCGCCATAGGCAGTAGATACTCCCAAGACCAGCACTGCTGCCGTTATTGCCGCCTGTAATCCCTTCGCCATTGATTATCTCCGTTGAAAAAAAATTGATGGAAGAATTCAGTAGCCTGGCAAATTACAGTTCGACGTCAAATCTGTCAAGCGTACAATAGAGCAGGAATCACCGGTGAGATTCTTACGGCTGGAGGAAGGCGTTTCAGTGATGAGGTCGGGCGGAGCAA
>CAKZOA010000265.1 GCA_937132035.1 uncultured Desulfobulbaceae bacterium
GCCGCCAGGCCGAGCAGCAGGTCGGTGGAGGTGGCGGTGCCTTGATTGGTGTGAACGCGGGATCTTGCGGCGGCAGCCTGTCCATTGAGGGAAGGCAGAAGGTCAGCTCCGGCTTTACGGGCCAGTGCCTGGGCCTGGATCAGCCGTTCACCGTATATCTTGAGGTTCGGGTTGCTCTCGAGTGCTGTGTCGATCAGATGGCGCAGATTGTCATCGCCAAATTCATGCCACCAGTATTCATGCCCCCAGTATGGCTCGAGGATCTGGCTGCCGCTCTGTGTGAAGGCCTCGGGCAGGACAAGCGGTGGTTCGGCAGGCTGCAACCCTCTATTTTTTCCGGCACAGCCGGAGAAAAGCAGCAGAATCAGCAGGAAGCAAGCCAATGGCAGCAATGGCAGCCGGTTCCGGTACTGTTTCCCGGTGGTTTTGTCTGTTGGTATGGAATGGTCGGTTTTGTTCATCTTTTTCCGATGGAAGAAGGTCTTTGGTATCCTCCACCTTACTCACCAACTGTGGAACAATTATGTCAGCAATGTGAAAAGAATATGCAAATGGTGAAATTTTCGGTGTATATCGTTAAAATTGTGTACAGTTGAAGGTGAAGTGTGAAGGTGAAATGACAAGGTGAGATGTATCTGGCAGCACCTTGCTCGATTCGCTCAGGCCCGAATAATTCATGAAGCTTACTCTCCATTACAAGCTGTTTGCCGCTTTTCTCACCGCCATTCTCATTGTGGTTGTCTATATGAGCCTGGTGATGCAGTGGAGTTTCGACCGTGGTTTTCTCAACTACGTCAACACCGTCGAGCAGGAGCAGCTCAACAAGATTGCCACTGATCTGGAGAGCTTTTACCGGGAATATGGGAGCTGGAAGCAGCTCTCTGCCGATCCTCGGAAGATGCTGCTCATCATCGTGGCGAGTTTCCCTGAAGGATCGATGAAAGAGCGTTTTCTCAAGCGCATACGCGAGGAAAAAATACGTTCGAAATATATACCTTCCGGCCCGGTTCCCGAGGATCTTCCGCCGCATTTTTTTCCCAGGGTATTCCTGCTTGACCGGCAGAAACAGACGGTATACGGGTTTGATCCCGGAAACGGGCGCCAGGATCTCATCGAGCTCACCTACCAGAACAGCGTTGTCGGTTATCTCGGGGCGCACGCGGCCAAGGATCTTTCCAACAGCCACCAGCTGGTCTTTGCCAGGCAGCAGAAGCTGGCCCTGGTCCTCGTCGCCGTGGCCGGCTTTCTTCTTGCCGCCGGACTCTCGCTGCCTCTTGCCTATCGTATGACCAAACCGCTGAGGAGGCTGGCCAAGGCAACCCGTGACCTCTCCTCCGGCAGATATGACACCCGCATCGATATCTCCGGTGGCGACGAGTTCGGCCAGCTTGCCCAGGATTTCAACAACCTGGCCGTCACCCTCGACAAGAATCAACAGGCAAGAAGCCAGTGGATTGCCGATATCTCCCACGAACTGCGTACACCGTTGTCGATCCTGCGGGGCAAGATCGAGGCCCTTGAGGATGGCGTCTATTCTCCCACCCGGGAGACCTTTACCGCTCTTCATCAGGAGGCGGTTCATCTGGGTACGCTGGTGGACGATCTCTACCAGCTGTCGCTCTCCGATATCGGCGCGATGTCCTATCACCGGGTGCAGGTCAGGCCGTGCTGGGCGCTTGAAGAGGCTGTCGCCCTGATGCAGCCGCAGCTCGATCAAAAGAAGCACACCCTCGAAACGGATTGTGATATTGATGACGACGCCTCTGTTTTTGCTGACAATGAGCGCTTAAAGCAGTTGTTCACCAACCTACTGGCCAACAGTATCCGGTATACCGATGAGGGCGGGCGGATCACCCTAAAGGTGCGCCAGGAAAAAGCGGCTATCCTCTATGATATTCAGGACTCGGCACCGGGTGTCAATGAGAACCATCTTCCCCGGCTGTTTGAGAGACTCTACCGTGTCGACTCTTCACGCAGCCGGAATCTGGGCGGTGCGGGGCTGGGGTTGTCGATCTGCTCCAATATCGTCAAGGGTCATGGCGGCGTCATCGAGGCAAAGCCTTCGCCCCTGGGCGGCCTGTGGATCAGCATCTCACTCCCGCTATCGGAGTAGCTATGACGCAGACCATTCTCATCGTCGAAGACACCAGGGAACTGGCCCAACTGCTCAATGATTATCTGCTGCTGGCCGGATTCGAGGTGTATTGCCTCCACGAGGGCACCGGCGTGATCGACTGGGTACGCGCTAACACTGTGCATCTCATTCTTCTCGATCTCATGTTGCCGGGCAGGGATGGTGTTGAAATATGCCGGGAGATACGCAGCTTTTCCCAGGTGCCCGTCATCATGGTGACCGCCAGGGTGGAGGAGAAGGATCGACTGACGGGCCTGGATATAGGTGCCGATGACTATATCTGCAAACCCTTCAGCCCGCGAGAAGTGGTGGCCAGGGTAAAAGCCGTGCTGCGGCGGTCATCGGCAGATTCCGGCTCGACCGGTCTTCTGCAGCTTGATCCTTTAAAATTTCAGGCCCGCATAAACGGTCATCTGCTCACTCTGACGGTTGTCGAATTTCATCTCTTGTCGATTCTGGCGAATACACCGGGCAGGGTCTTTTCACGGGAGCAGCTGATCGAACAGATTTACTCCGATCAGCGGATTGTCAGCGACAGAACCATTGACAGTCATATCAGGAAGCTGCGCAAAAAGATCAGCGAGGTCCATGCATCGGAGCTGATACATTCCGTGTACAGTGCAGGCTATAAATTTGTCGAGGAATGATGGGGGCTGGATGAATATCTACTGCTCTGCGAACGTACCATTCTGGGTTGCCTGGTACAACCGTTCCACCAGGGCCTGGTTGTAGCCGTGAGAGGTCATGTTGGCGGTAATTCGTCCTCGTATCGGGAATCCCAGCAAGTAGAGGTCTCCGAGCAAATCCAGTATTTTATGGCGGACGAATTCGTCAGGATATCGAAGCTCGGTGTTTATGACCTTGCCATCATACATAATGATATGGGAATTGAGATATCCACTCCCCACTTTGCCAAGCCTTTGCGCCATCTCGATATTCTGAAAGGTATTGAATGAACGGGCAGGCGCGATCTCCTCTGAAAAGGATGTTTTCTGAGGGTTGAAGGTGAAAATCTGTTCTCCAATGGGCTGGGGATAATCCACCCGCATAATTATTTCGAATCCATCAAAAGGCTCCGCATAGAGATGTTTCTCGTTGCTCTGTTCGGTTCCTACGCCTATTTTTTTTCTGATGGCGGCAATCCTGGCTGACGCTGACTGCTCGACAATGCCAGCCTGGGCAATGAGGCTGTCAAAGTCCTTGGCCGAACCGTCTATGTTCGGTATCTCGTCATCCATCTTTATGAGGACATTGGTTACGCCGTATACAGACAGGGTGGCCAGGAGGTGTTCTACGGTACGGACCTGCTGCCTGTCCTTTTTCAGGGTGGTCGAATTTGCCGAGAAGATTTTCGAGGGAGAATGCTGTGAATAATTTTCCAGATAGGTGATGTGTCCGGGGATGGTCAGGCCGCCCAGCGTCTGAAAAACAACGCCCTGGTCTACTCCCAGCGGGCTGAGAATGATGCCTGTTTTTCTGCCGCTGAGAAGCCCGACGCCGTTGAGGACAATATTGCCTCCCAGGGTCCGTTGCGGCTCGGAGGACTCCACGACCTCCACCGCATCGGCGGGAATGGTCGATTCCTCGTTGTTTGTATCCTCTTCAGCCTCGGCAACAGAGGCCGTACCGCTTCGTGAAGGCCGATCTTTAATGGCGG
>CAKZOA010000266.1 GCA_937132035.1 uncultured Desulfobulbaceae bacterium
CAGGAAAAGCCCAGGAAGCAGTGATGATGGACGTGGCAGGGACGCTGCAGGGCAGAAGAGTCGACGTTGCGTGCCGTCCCGGCTGCGCCTTCTATTTTGAAGCCTACCGGAAACAAACGCTAATGTACAAATATTTTCCCGGAAAGCGTGTCGCCGTCAAAAGGGAGTGAGGAGGGTGAGAAAATGAATGGCGAGAAAAATCATGGCGAAAACGGGAGAAGACTTTAGTGTGGTATCAGCAGGTTCGCCAATGTCCTCCCTCAGGGGCGGGCCTGTGGGACCGGCTTTGAAGTGGCGAAGAGCAAGAGCGGGTAGGATTCTGTAGGAGATGGAGCGGACATGTCAAAAAACTTATATATAACAGCACTTGAGCGTCGCAGCGGCAAATCCCTGGTAGCCCTTGGCGTCATGGAATTTTTGGTAAGGAACCTGGACCGGGTGGCCTTTTTCCGGCCCATCATCAATCAGAAAAAGGGCAGCGAGGATACTGATACGGCCATTCATCTCATTTCCAGCCACTATGGCCTTGATCTGGACGTCGAACAGATGTACGCCTATACCTTCGAGGAAGCCAAAAGTCTGGTTGCCGAAAAAAAGCATGATAAACTCGTGGAGGGCATCCTCCATAAGTACAAGGAACTGGAAAACGATCATGATTTCGTTCTCTGTCTGGGAACCGATCTGGAAAGTGACTCCTCTTCTCTGGAATTCGAACTCAATGTCGAGATAGCAAATAACCTCAGCTGTCCCGTGCTGATGATATCGAATGGCTCTCAGGGGACTGTTGACGGCATCGTCAGCAGCTGTCGTTTTGCTGTTGAATCCTTTGAGGAGCGGGGAGCAAAGATTTTTTCGCTGATTGTCAACAGGACGCCCGCTGACGTGTGCCGGCCGGTGCTTGAGGCCCTCAAGGAAAATCTCGCCGGCCGTGTAGAACAACTCTATTCCATACCCTACGAAAAGAGCCTGGACCGCCTCACCATGGCCGAGATAGTCAAAGCCCTCGACGCCAAGGTTATCTATGGCCGGGAGCAGCTCAATCGCCCGGTCTCCCGGTTCATCGTTGCCGCCATGAATCTGCGTAACTATCTGCCACGCCTCAGCGATGACAGCCTGGTGATAACGCCTATCGACCGGCTCGACATTATCCTGGGTACCCTGGCCGCTTATCGCTCCTCCACCATGCCCAACATCGCGGGTTTTGTCCTCACCGGTTACCTCGAACCCGATCAGCTTCTGCGCAACCTGCTCCACGGCATGGAAAATCTGGTACCCATTGTCAAGGTGAGCGAGGATACCTTCACCACCGCCACCAAGGTGGAGGGTATTCAAAACTCCATCACTGCCGAGTCGCCACGGAAAATTGCCGAAGCGCTGGGATTGTTCGAGTCCAGCGTCGATACCACGGAGCTGAGAAAATCCATTATCCGCCACCGGATGCTGTTCACCTCGCCGAAGATGTTCGAGTTTGGTCTTATAAAGCGGGCCCGCGCGCACAAGCAGACCATCGTCCTGCCCGAAGGCGAGGAGGAGCGAATACTTCAGGCGGCGGAAATCGTCATTCACCGTGATGCCGTCGACGTCCTTCTTCTCGGCAGAAAGGAGGTGATAGAGGAAAAGATAACTTCATTGGGGGTGGTGCTTCCCGAGGTGAAGATTATCGAGCCGTCACGGTCGGACTTTTTCGAGGAGTATGTAGATACCTATTTCGAACTGCGTCAACACAAGGGCATCACCAAAGACAATGCCAGGGATGTGATGAGCGGCGTCAACCATTTCGGCACCATGATGGTGTACAAGGGACATGCCGACGGCATGGTTTCAGGCGCCGTCCACTCCACTCTCAACACCGTTCGGCCGGCCCTGGAGTTTATCAAGACCAGGAAGGACAGTACCATCATGTCCTCGGTTTTTTTCATGTGTCTTGAAGACAGGGTGCTGGTCTATGGCGACTGCGCCGTCAATCCGCGGCCCGACGCCCGGCAGCTCGCCGAAATAGCGATCGAATCGGCGAAAACAGCGGAGCTTTTCGGCGTCAAGCCGGTGGTGGCTATGCTCTCGTATTCATCCGGTGAGTCGGGCAAGGGCGAAGATGTCGACAAAGTCAAGGAGGCGACCACGATCGTCAAGGAAAAAGAGCCCTCGCTGCCGCTGGAAGGCCCGATCCAGTACGACGCCGCTGTCGATGCCACCGTCGCCCGCACCAAAATGCCGGAGAGCGAGGTGGCGGGCAAGGCCACGGTATTCATTTTCCCCGATCTCAATACCGGCAACAATACCTATAAGGCGGTGCAGCGTTCAGCCGGTGCCGTGGCTATCGGCCCGATAATGCAGGGATGGAACAAACCAGTCAACGATCTCAGCCGCGGCTGCAAAATCGCCGATATTGTCAATACCATCGCCATTACCGCCATCCAGGCCCAGAGGGAAAAGGACATCATATAAACCTTTCAGAGGAACAAAAGAGACGGGACTACGGACGTATCAGCCGGTCGGGAATGACAATTCCCTGTTCGCGGTAGAAACGGGCGGCACCAGGATGAAGAGGCAGTGGCAGGCCTGTGATGGCATTTTGCAGGGTCATGGCTCCAGTGGCCTGGTGGATATTGCCCAAAAACTCCAGGTTGTCGTAGATGGTTTTGACGATTTTATAGACCGATTCGTCGTCGACGTCGCTGCGTACGGCCATGAAGTTGGGCTGGGCCAGAGTCTGCACCGGCCTGTGCTGGCCCGGGTAGGTTCCTGCCTCAATGGTGTAGGCACTCCAGAGATCGTAGTCCCTGTTGATTCTTTGCAGCTGCTCAGATGTGCAGCCGAGTATGGTGATATCCTTCCCCAGGGCGGCAAAGGCCCGGGTTACGGCGCTGACCGGCGGACCGGCCGGTATATTCATGCCGGAGATGATGCCGTTTTGCATGGCGTCGGTACTGTCGCCATAGCCGAGGTTTACCAGTTCGAAGTCCTTTTCTGGGGTGAAGCCGAGGTGGGTGAGGATGTGGCGGCCCGAGCCCTCGGTACCTGAGTTTTTTCGGCCGATGGAAAAGCGTTTGCCGGTAAGCATCTGCATATCGCTGAGATTGCCGGTGCGGACGAGATCGGACTTGATGACGAAATGCTCGACGTTCTGCCAGAGCATGGTCATGGAGCGGAGGAACCGTTGTTCGCCCTGTTCTGCGAAAACGCCTTCTCCCCGCCAGGCCCAGGCACCATAAAGTCCCTGGAGGATGGCGAACTGGGCCTCGTTGTGGCGCAACATCTTGATGTTTTCCCCGGAACCAGCGGAACTGATGGCCGAGAGGGATATTTTGTCTTTAGGCTCGAGTTTGATCTTGGTAAGCGTCGCCACGGCTACGCCCACCGGATAATACGTTCCGCCGGTCGTGGCCGTGGCGAAGATGTATCCGCGGTCGGCACCGGCGGCGCTTACCGGCAAGAGCAGAAATGCAGCCGTAGCTAGTATAGCCAGCTGTTTGAGCTGGCGAAGCGGATGGTTTCTGGTATTATTCATCACTTTTATCTCCTCCGAGAAAATTTCTGCGTGAAAGGCCATGGTTGTTCATCTTCTGGTTGAGAGTGCGTCTGGGCAGGTCAAGCTCGGCGAGTATCGCTCCAATATTGCCGCGATGCCGCTTCAGCGACTGTTCAATCAATGTGCGCTCGAATTCCGCCGTCTGGGAGGCCAGTGAGCAGGAAGCCGTCTGCTGGTCCGCGGTACAATGGTGAAGGATATGAGTAAGGCGCTGTTGCGGCGGCAGCGACGAGAGGACATAGCGCTCGGCAACATTTTTCAGTTCCCTGACGTTGCCGGGCCAGGGGTGGCTCATAAGGGCCTGTAGGCATCCCGCGCCGAGTACCGGCAGCTCGCGGCCGTATCGCTCTGCCGCCTGCATAGCGTAGTATTCGAACAGCAGGATGATGTCGCTGCCGCGCTGGCGCAGCGGTGGAATTTCAATTTCGGCAACGTTAAGCCTGTAGAAGAGATCCGCGCGTAAGCGGCCTGTTTCACAGGCCTGCCTGGGATCGCCGTTGATGGAACTTATGATGCGGATGTCAATGGCGATGGGAGTATTGCTGCCGAGCCGTTCTATCTCCCTTTCCTGCAGGACACGCAGAACCTTGACCTGCAGAGCCGTCGGCATGGAATGTATCTCATCGAGAAACAGGGTGCCGCCTGCCGCTTTTTCGAATTTGCCGATACGCCGGGTCAGGGCGCCGGTGAAAGCACCGGCTTCATGGCCGAAGAGTTCGCTCTCAAAGAGGGTTTCGGGAATGGCGCCGCAGTTTATGGCAACGAAGGATCCATCTCTTTTCGGGCTTACTTCATGCAGGCAGCGGGCCACCACCTCCTTGCCTACCCCGGTCTCGCCTATCAGAAAAACACTGGCGTCGGTGGGGCCAAGCTCGGTGATCTCCTGACGGATAAACTGTATGGTTTCGCTGGTGCCGAGCAGGTTTCGCTCTATCCCCGTTGATTTGTCCAGAAGTTTTTTCAGAGTCCGATTTTCGAGCACCAGTCGGCGTTTTTCTCCGGCGCGCCTGACTGTCTCAAGTAGTATTTCCGGTTCAAAGGGCTTTTCGATGAAATCATAGGCACCGTCACGCATGGCGGAGACTGCCATGGGTATATCGCCGTGGGCGGTGATGACGACAACCGGAATCTGTGCATCTATTGCCAAAACCCGGTGCATAAGTTCCAAACCGTCCATGCCCGGCATGCGCAGATCGGTGACCAGAACGCCGTTAAATTGGTCCGAGAGGTCGGCAAGGGCGGCATCGGCACGCGCAAAACTTTTCACCTCGTAGCTGTCAAGCGCCAGCCACTGAGAGACGGCTATGCGCATACTCTTTTCGTCGTCGACGATGTATACCGATGTCGCTTCTGTTGTCATACGCTCACTCTTTTTCGATCATGGGCAGTTCGATGGTAAAGCAGGCGCCGCCCTGCCGCAGGTTTTTGGCAGAGATTCTTCCCCCCATATCCTGGATTATGCCATAGGCAATGGAAAGACCAAGCCCCAGGCCTTCACCGATGTCCTTGGTGGTGTAGAAAGGATCGAAGAGAGAATCGAGTGCTTCGGCGGCGATGCCATCACCACTGTCTTTGACGATGATGTCTGCGACGCTGCCCGTTGTTCCGAGTTGCAGTTCTATCTCCCTGCGTTCTCCATACTTTACTGCGTCGATACCATTGTGCAGGAGGTTACTCATAACCTGTTCGATCTGCAAACTGCTTCCGCGGACATGGATACTGTTTTCCTCAGGCAGTCGGGTGGTCAGCAGGATTCGGTGTTTTCGAATTTGTGGCTCCATGAGAAGCAGTATGGCGTTGACCGTCTTTACGAGATCTATGGTTTCTTCCCTGGCCTTGTTCTTTCTGGCAAAGGTTTTTAACTGGCCGGTGAGACCGCCCATGCGGTCGGTGAGGCCGGCGATGTGATCGAGGTTGTCTGCGACCATGTCGAGCTGGTCCCGCTTCAGCAGTATCCGGCAGCTGGCGATGAAGGTACGGATGGCCGTTACCGGCTGGTTGAGTTCATGAGCAATGGCTGCGGACATGCGGCCGAGCGCCGCCAGTTTGCCCGCCTGAATCAGCTCCCTCTGAGTGGTACGCAGATTTTCCTCGGTTTTCTTATGTTCGGCGATCTCAAGGTGCAGTCGATGATTGATCTCTTCAATGGTTCGGGCCCGCCGCGCCTCCTGCCGGGAGATAAGCTTTTGCCGTCTCTCCCGCATGAACAGCAGGGTGAGCAAAACGGTAAACGCCGCTCCCGCCGAGGTGAGGATTGCCAGTCTGGCAGCACCTTTGACGGTATAAAGATCGGTGAGATAGTGGATTCTCCAGCCATATTCCGGCAACTGCAGCGCCTGTTCGAGATAGTCGGTATTGTCAAGACGCAGGACTAAATGATTATGCCAACTCCGTCTTTCCATGTCCAGGGCCGTCAAGGGGGCATCGGCATATTGCACGGCCTGTAGTCTGCCTACCGTTTTTACGGGCAGATCACGCAAAGAAGTGTATTTCCAGTCGTGGTTGCTGGTGAGAAAGATAACGCCGGAAGAATCGCTGACGATGACCGTTTCGCCGCTTTTTTTCCAGACCTCCTGCATTGGTTCGAGGTCGACTTTGACGACAATTGCCCCGAGAAAGCGACCCTGGTCTTTCACCGGATAGGAAAGAAAAAAGCCGGGGCGGTGGGTGCGCAGACCGACGGCATAATAGCCGCCGTTTTGGCCAGATCTGGCTGCAATGAAATAGGGCCGAAATCCGTAGTTGTGTCCCATGAGGCTGTTCGGCTGCCGCCAGTTGCTTGTCGCTACCGTGGTGCCACCCTGATCGAGAACGTAGATGAGGGCCTGGGTGGCTTGGGCGAAGTCTTCTAGGTGGGGATTGACTCTGACGGGCGGCACAGCATTGTGCAAGAGCGCGAGAATGCGTGAATCGCGGGCCAGGACATAGGGAAGATGCCGGTATTTTTCCAGGGTATCCCGGAGGGAGGCGGCATAGAGATGAATGCGCAGATTGCCGGTATACGACAACCGGTCCAGGCTCTTCTTTTTCGTTACTTCGGCGATCTGCCATGTCATCAGGCCTGTCAGCAGCAGAAGTACGATGATTCGCATGGTTCTGCTGCCCGGGATGTGTCGACTGCGGCCAGTCGTTTTCTTTCGTTTCGCCGTGCTCATCGTTTGGTGCGGTACCTGAGCGCTGTCGTTTTCTGGCCAAACGATAAACCCAAACACCCTGGCCTAAAGATCTGATATGTCTGCGAGGGAGTGTTTATCTTCACGTGTGGTTCTCTTTCTGGAGTGTCAGTCGGTATATTCTCTGTGTATCTACCACGGATGAATAGTTTAATAGAATATTTGATCACCCCTTATTCTCAGCAACTCGGCCTGAGACAGGGATACTCTTTTCCCGGTACGCCATGAACCCTTCCCTGGAGGCTCGGCTGCAGCCGTCCAGGCTGCTGACGCCCGTGAAAAGAGCACCCCTGTCTCCCCATAATTGGCTAGGCTGAGTTTCAGAGGTAATCAGGATAGAGTATACCGCCGGTATGGTTTTCCATACACGATGTGGAGCGGGCAAAAATGCCTTGGCACCGGAAAATATGTTTGGAAAAAACCTTTTCATAAACTATTCGGAGGCACTTTTCCTGACCATAAGACTGGCGTTGGCGATATAGCTTACAGGTTCTTGCAGGTGTTGAATGTGATCAAGAGCTTTGGCGCTGCTCCATTTTTCCACACCGATGGTTGTACAGATCGCCTCGTCGAGTTCAGTGACCATGGCAATACGGATGCGATCTGTTTTGGCCATCATGGCCAATGCCGTACCGCCGTTGCCGGCATAGCAGCGGCTGAGCTGTTCAAAAGCAGCTGCGAAGCCGCCGAGATCGAACCAGGGCAGGAAGGTCTCCGACCCTATACCGTCACGGCACTGGGCGAAAACGAGCAGGGTGCCGCCATCGGCGACGAACATGGAACCATTGTGAATGGCCTTGTGGCTTTGAATGAAGTTGATGTCTTTGGGATATCCCCCGCAGGAGGCGATCACGGTGTTTGAAGGGACCGCGTCGGATTCGTAGAGATCGGCATGGCAAGCGCAGGCCCGGAGGTAGTCTTCCTTTGAGGAACCGGCAACGATGTCGCAGAGTCGACCCTGGGCGTCGAGTATACCGTGAATGGCGAGGTCGGCGGGCCGGGCAGTGCTTATCTCGAAGAGATCTTCAGCCAGGGGATTGCCCTCGAGTCGTCCCGGCTGGCAGGCCGGCTGGAGCAGGCCTGCTGTCCTGTCGAGGTAGAGTCCATGATTGGCGTATATGGCTTGACGCTCGCCGCATCCCGGAAAAATCAGCTTTCTGCCGCCGCCGTAGCCGGCGAAGTAATGGTGGCAGAGCGGTCCCATGGTGATGACGCAGGAGGCGCTGAGGAAATCTGTGCGCATACGGATTGGCACTCCCCGGGCGGTGGTGCCGAGATCGGTGAAGACCTCGGGTTTGCTGCAGTCATGATGGATAAAGGTATGGTGGTGGTATATTTCACCGTAGCATTGCCGGCACTCCTCGTCGCTTTGTCGGGGATGGGTGCCGTAGGCGATGACAAAACGCAGCCTGCCCTCATTCAGGCCGAACTCTTGAAGAACCTGGACAAGGATGGGAAGGTATTGGCTATAGCCGCACAATCTGGTCTTGTCGGTAACGACGATCATCACCGAACTGAGATCGAGGGGGTGAAGCTGCAGCTGGTCCCTGATCTTTCCTGCAAAACCGGCAGGTGAAATGCTGCACTGCGGTTTTTTCGGTGCCAGCAGGGTGGTGTCCGGGGGAAACCGTGTGGTCAGAGTCGTCGATCCGTAAGAAATAGCTTTCTGCATGTCAGCGCATGGAGTGGTCGGCGCCCATATCGATGCCCAGTTCGAAGGCCTCGGTGTTGAGGGCGATAAAGT
>CAKZOA010000267.1 GCA_937132035.1 uncultured Desulfobulbaceae bacterium
CATCCCCTTCGTGCTGCTGCAGGTCACCGGCCTGCTCATCCTGGCGATGTTTCCAGTCATCGTCACCTGGTTGCCGGAACTCTTTTTCGGCCCCCAGTGACCACAGTATCTCCTGCCTGTCCGCCGCCACGGCGGTCAGGCAGGTTTTTGCGCTTTTTTCCATTCCAATCTACATGTATTCGGATGCTCTTTTCCTGGACTGCTGTCGGTGCAGTTTTTCGGCGACATCGCATTTCTTTATTGCCATGAGCAGGGAAAATGACATACAGTTCTGTATCATATTTTCTACATGTCGATTTTTTAATACGCTGTATGGGGAGCGCCATGGCGCATAAAGAGAAAAATCCGGAGCCCTTGACAGAGAAACAGCAGCTCGAGGTCCTCACCCTGGTCTTTGATCACATCGACAACGGCGCCCTGGTCGTCGACCCCGACGGCTACATTACTCATTTCAACAAGCCCTACGGCAGATTTCTGGGCCTCGATCCCAACCAGCAGATAGGCAAACATGTTACCGATGTAGTCGAAAACTCACGCATGCACATCGTTGCCAAGACCGGCAAAGCAGAAATCAATGCCTCCCATTCCATTCGCGGCCAGAAAATGCTGGTACAGCGTATCCCTATCAAGGAAAACGGCAAGGTGATCGCCGTTTTTGGCCATGTACTCTTCAAGAATATCAAAGAGGTGGGCGAGCTGGCCCATACACTCTCAGAACTACAGTCACAGGTCAGGCGCTACCAGAAAGAATTGAACTCCTTGCGCTCCACCAGATACTCCTTCGACAGTATCATCGGCGCAAGCCGCGAAATCGAGGCTCTGATCGGGGAGGCCCGTAAATCGGCAACCACCAATCTGTCCATCTGCATCTCAGGGGAATCGGGCACAGGCAAGGAGCTTTTCGCCCAATCCATTCACAGTGCCAGCCAGCGCCGAACGGGGCCGTTCATACGCCTCAACTGCGCCGCTATCCCCAGGGATCTGCTGGAATCGGAGCTCTTCGGCTACGACCGCGGCGCCTTTACCGGCGCTAAATCCACGGGTAAACCCGGTAAATTCGAACTCGCCGACAAAGGCACAATCTTTCTTGATGAAATTGGTGATCTGCCTCTTGATATGCAGCCCAAGCTACTGAGGGTGCTCGAAGAGAAGGAATTTGAACGCTTGGGCGGCAACCGCATTATTCAAGCCGATTTCAGGCTCATCTCCGCCAGTAACCAGAATCTGTCCGCCAAGGTCGAACAGGGTGCCTTCCGCGCCGATCTCTTCTATCGCCTCAATGTCGTTCCCCTGCACCTGCCGCCGCTGCGGCAACGGCCTGCCGACATTCTTCCCCTGGCGCGCCACCTGCTCAGACTAGCCGCCGAGGAAGATCATCACCGGGCAACGGACTTCAGCCAGGAGGCTGAAATCATCCTTCTCAATCACAGCTGGCCGGGCAACGTACGGGAACTTAACAATGTGATAGAACGAACCCTGGCGACCTGCGACGGCGAGACGATAACGCCTGCCGACCTGCCATTTTATCTCCACAAGCCCCAGGCTGACGCAGCGTCGGGCGAGAGTTGTTCGTTGCTCAAAGAGGTGGTCGCCAAGGCAGAAAAAACCGCCATCGCCGATGCTCTGAAAATGACCGGCAACAACAAGGCCAAGGCCGCCGACATCCTCGGCATCCACAGGACCCTGCTCTATAAGAAGATGCAGAAATACGCTCTGCCGCTGATAAACGCTTGAGCTACAAGGCCCGGCAGACCAGCGGGTCTTCGCCTATAATTCCTTGAATTCCCTGGGCACCAGCAGCTCCAGGTTGACCACCCGGTTGCCATGACCATTTGCCAGGCCCATGGGTTGAGGCTGGAAAATTCTCGGATCCATGAGCAGGGGCTCCTCTTCCATAAGCGGCTCGAAGTCCATACGGGCGAGTATGTCTCTTTCCAGATCAACGCCCGGTGCTATTTCCGTCAGCGCCAGACCGCTCTGCTGCAATTCGAAAACGCATCTCTCGGTTATGTAGAGAATCTTCTGGCCCTTCTTGCGGCTGTACTCGCCGCTGAAGGTGATATGCTCCACGGTGCCACCGACAAATTTTTGGGCCTTACCCTCGCTGACTATACGCAGCATTCCGTCTTCGATGACCACCTCCAGGCCACCGGCGGTAAAGGTTCCCAGATACACCACGGTCTTGGCGTTCTGACTGATATTGATAAAGCCACCTGCCCCGGCCAGCCTCGAGCCGAACTTGCTGACATTGACATTGCCCTGATGGTCGACCTGAGCCATACCGAGGTAGGCAATGTCGAGCCCGCCTCCATCGTAAAAGTCGAACTGGTAGGGCTGGTCGATCAGCACCTCGGTATTGGCGGCGGCACCAAAACTGAGACCGCCGGCGGGGATGCCGCCGATGACGCCCGGTTCGGCGGTAAGGACGATCTGATCGAGCATGTTTTCTTCGTTGACGACGCTGGCGACGCCTTCCGGCATGCCTATGCCGAGGTTGACGATGTCGTCGCGACGCAGTTCGAAAGCGGCCCTTCGGGCGATTATTTTGCGGGTGCTCATCTCCATGGGCGGCAGCGATTCCATCGGAACCTTTATTTCACCACTGTAGGAGGGGTTGTACTGTTCGCCGAAGGTCTGCCAGTGATTTTCCGGTTTGGAGACAACCACATAGTCCACCAGGATTCCCGGTATCTTGACATTGCGGCAATGAAGACTGCCGCGTTCTGCAAGCCTTTCAACCTGAACGATGACAATGCCTCCGGAGTTCCTGGTAGCCATGGCTATCGCCAGCACCTCCAGGGTCAGAGCCTCTTTTTCCATGGTGACATTGCCGTCTCCGTCGGCGGTGGTTCCGCGGAGTATGGCGACATCCACCTGGCGCGTCTTGTAGGCCAGGTATTCCTCGCCATCGAAGTCAATACGCTCGACGATGTCTTCGGTGGTTATCGAGTTGATCTTGCCACCGCCGTTGCGCGGATCGACAAAGGTTCCCAGCCCCACTGAACTGATGGTCCGCGGCTTCTTGGCGGCGATGTCGCGGAACATGGTGGAAATGATGCCTTGAGGGAGATTATAGGCGATGATCTTGTTTTCCACCGCCAGTTTCTGCAGCTTCGGCACCAGCCCCCAATGGCCGCCTATAACACGTTCGACAAGACCCTCATGCCCCAGGTGGTTGAGCCCCCTGTCCTTGCCGTCGCCTTGTCCGGCAGCGTACATCAGGGTCAGGCTGGTGGGCTCCCGCGTCGACAGAAAGCGATCCTCCAGGGCTATGGCGATTTCCTCGGCAAAACCGTTGCCGACAAATCCACCGGTGGCCACCGTGGCACCGTCGTTTATATGGGCAACCGCTTCCGCTGCTGTAACCACTTTGCTTTTGCGCGGTTGATTCGTGTTTCCTGGCAATGGAATGGTAGTCATGCTGGCACCCTGTTCTGCTGAATTGCGTTCTCCGAGATCGTTGTCACTACGCCGTCCTGCCGCTTACGGCCAGCCGCGGCGGCTTCTCTCCGTGCCAGCTAATTGCAAGATTTGTGCCCAGTGAATATGGCGAAGTAAGGGCCGGCCACAAACCGTCATGGCGCAAATATTGCACATCGAATATACTGAAACGATACAGTGACAAATCCCCCTTTCATCCTCTCAGGAATGAAGTGAAAAAGCAAAAGGTAATCATCCAGACAACAAGGAGATAGACATGCTCACAATAGAAAAATCGGTGGCCGTCATCACCGGTGGCAGCGGCGGCATCGGCAAGGCCCTGGCCGAATTCTGGCTGAAACAGGGCGGCAAGGTAGTTCTGGCCGACGTCATGGAAGAGGCACTGGAGACAACCGAGAACCAACTCAAGAAAATCAGCAACGACATCGTTGCCACCCTCTGCGACGTCACCCGGGAGGATGACTGCAGCCGGCTGGCGGATTTAGCCATCGACACCTTCGGCGCCATAAACCTGGTTGCCCCTTTTGCCGGCATCACCAGCGACGGCCTGATGATCAAAACCGATCGGCAGACGGGTAAGGTCAGCGGCAAGATGTCCCTCGAGCAGTTTCAGAAGGTGATCGACATCAATCTCACCGGCGTTTTCCTGACGGTGCGCGAATCCGTCGAACGGATGATCGATCATGACTGCAGGGGACTC
>CAKZOA010000268.1 GCA_937132035.1 uncultured Desulfobulbaceae bacterium
CACCGATAAAGAGAAGAACCACCGGCCAGGATCGTCTGTTCTTCTTACGGGAGAGGAGAAAGTAAAAAAGAACCAACGAGAGAAAGGTTATGATAATTCCCGCACGCCCCAGACTGAGCAGAATCGAAAAAAGGATAACGACGATGCCAAACGCCAGTAGCATCTGATAATTACTTGTAGTGGCGGAGAAAAAATCAACGACTTTGGCCCTGAGCGTTTCGTTTTCATCAATAACAGGTCGAAAATAGAGAAAAATCCCGAGGATCACCGGCAGCAGCATTGCCATAAATCCGGCAAACTGGCTGCGGTTAACCCACGGCCCCATATATCGTGCATCAGGGCCTGATCTGAACCAATATATCTGATCGGGTGAGGTGTAGCGCTGTATGATGGCAAGAAAGGCGATGAATATAACCAAACCTGCGACAATTTTTACTGTTTTATGAAGATTTTTGCTGCCTGCGAGCAGTTGAACGGTGAGTATGTAAAACAGCGCGTAACTGCCAATGCGCAGCGTTTCCAGCAGGGTGGCTTTCTGATTGACCGTCAGCGGCATCCAACCGGAGGTCCCGGCCGCCTGGTGTACCGGCTGGTAGGCGTCGTAGGCGCCGGGCGAGAGCAGGGCGATGATTTCAGGAGGCAGCGGCACCAGCTGGAACAGCATCCACCCCAGAAGCAGAAGCAGCGGCAGAATCCCGGGAATCTCCACTGCCGTCAGCCGCCCCTTGAACTGGTGCCAGATAAACATCAGACCGAGCAGACCAACGGAGAGTTCGACTATGGTCAATGACCACAGCTCTGCGGTGGCGAAGGCCAGAGGCGCAAAGAACAGGATAAAGATAAAGAGGAAAAAGAGGACCGGAGGCGTCTGTGGTTCTTTCAGCTGCAAGCGTACACCTTTCTATGATGCTGGTTTCTATACGGCTCTCAGGCCCCAAGGCTGTGGGAGCCTGCCGGTATATTCATGAAGGTAGAGTCAATTGCGGCAGACTGGACGGTTAATCATTTTCCTTGGCATAATAGGTATTATAGCCACCATAATAGCCGCTACCAGATCCGCCATCCTTGAGGCCGTTGAGGACAAAGCCGAGCAAGTGAGCGTTTATCCCCTGCAGCTTCTTCATGCCGGCATAAAGCATGTCGTTGGTCGTCTGCCGCGCCTTGACGACTACTATGGTGCCGTCGACCACCTGGCTGATCGCCAGGCTGTCGGTCACCCGCTGGATGGGCGGCGAATCGATGAGGATGAAGTCGAAGATTTCCGACATCTTGGAGATAAGCATCTTCATCTTGCGCGAATTCAGCAGTTCCGAGGGATTGGGCGGAATGGTGCCGGAAGGGATCAATTGGATGTCTTCGCCCGGTACGTCGTAGATGATATTGCCTTCCATATTGCCGGTGAGATAGTTGCTCAGCCCCACCTTGTTGTCCAGGCCGAAGAAATCGTGCATGCGCGGCTTTCTCAGATCACAGTCGATGATGAGCACCTTTTTACCATCCTGACTCAGCACCCGGGCAATATTTACCGTGGTCGTCGTCTTTCCCTCTTTCGGCCCCATGCTGGTAATGAGCACCGTTTTCGGCGGTCTTTCGGCATGCGAGAGCAGCAGGTTCGAGCGAATGAGGCGATAGCTCTCGGCCAGCGGCGACAATGGCTGCCGCAGGATAATTGACTCGACATTCTCATTCTTGCCCTTGAGCTGTTCGATGGTGCCGAGCACGGTGAAATCGAACCGGTTCATCAAATCCTTTTCCGACTTGACGGTATTATCGAGGTATTCGAGGATAAAAGCAGCACCCACTCCCAGAGCCAACCCCAGTACCAACCCCAGCGCCAGGGCTCTTCGCTTGTTGGGGGAGGCAGGCCCACCAGGCATGTCGGCCTCTCTCACCACCCAGATATTGACGCTCTGGGCCTGCTCGGTGACACCGGTGCGCTTGATATTGGAGGTCAGCGCATCGTAGAGCACCCTGTTGGTATCCACCTCGCGCTGCATGATGGAGAGCTGGACGAACTTCTCGTTGACATTTTGAAGTTCGCCTTTGGTCTTGGAGAGAATGTCTTTGAGATTCTGTTCTTTTTTCTTGGCCAGCTCGTAAGTGTTTC
>CAKZOA010000269.1 GCA_937132035.1 uncultured Desulfobulbaceae bacterium
CAGAGAGGACTGGCTCTGCGCGATGCCGTCATCTCCGCCGGTGCCACCCGTCTGCGGCCGGTACTGTTGACCGCCGTGACCACCGTGCTTGGCCTCATCCCCATGGTCACCGGCGTCTCGTTTGATTTCCATATTTTGGAGATTTCCTGGGTGAGCGAGTCAAGCCAGTGGTGGCGGTCGATGGCGGTGGTCGTTATTTTCGGGCTGTTCGTCGCCACCTTTCTAACGCTTATCGTTGTGCCGACCCTCTATTACATGCTGGAACAGTTTGCCCATATCCGCAGCAGGGCTATGACCAGAATCAGCAGGATCTACTGGAAACCCTACCCGCTTCTGGCCGGCGAAAAACGACATTCGCAAAAGAGGGACAACTGAAGGGTACCTTGAATAATAGGGATTTTCACGGAAACAGCTCTCACCACGGAGGAAGAGGTATTCAGATCTGTTTCTCGAGCTGCTCGACAAGCACCTCGGCGGCCGCCTTCAGTTTCAGAACGTCCTCTTCGAGGCCGTCAAGGCGGTTTCGACCAGCCCTGCTCTCAATATCCAGGGCCAACTTCTGACAGGGCCCGGCAGCAAAGTGATTGACCGCTCCCTTAAAGGCGTGAGCAGCCGAGCTTATCTCTTCGCCGTCACCGCTGCGCATCGAAGCTTCGAGGGAGCCGACAAGCAGTTCCTTGCGGGCGATGAACAATTCCGCCAGACTTGCCAGCAGTTTCTCATCCCCACCCACATACTCAAGGGCCTGCCGGCGGTCCCAGACCTCACGCTCTCCAGATTTCGAACAGCAGTCTTCCACTCCGTCCACACTCTGCATTTGCTTGGGAAAACATGGCCCGGGGGTATCTTCGAGATAGGCCTGGAGATGCTGGAGAAGGGTTTCGGGCTTAATCGGTTTTGTTATAAAACCATCCATACCGATTGACAGGCAACGGTCCTTCATGGCCGGCAAAGCGTTGGCCGTCATGGCCAGGATGGGGAGGTGGACACCGCCCTGCCCCCTTTCCCGCCGACGTATGATTTTGGTGGTTTCAAGCCCGTCAACGCCGGGCATCTGGATATCCATGAGTACGGCATCGTAGCGGTTTTCTGCGGTTTTCCGCAGGGCTTCCTCGCCATCGACGGCGATATCGACATCGAAGCCGATTTTTTCCAGGATCATCTGACCGACATGACGATTGATATGTTCGTCATCGACGAGCAGCACGCGTGCCCCGTTCACCTCAATTCTTGCAGGCGAATCGATTTCCACTCGAGGCAGGACGCCGAGGATCTGCTCGTGCAGCTGAACGAGGCGCACAGGCTTGAGTATGACTCCGGCCACTCCCGTTCCTTTGAGTTTTTCCTCAATACCGCCCTGACGGGACAGAACGAACAGTTCCGGGCGACGACGACCAAAGATTCTGGCCATCTTTTGCATGAATCCGTCTATCTCATCGGCAATGGCGCTGTAATCGACCAGCAGGATTTCGGGAACATAGCCCTCCTCGACAAACTGTTGCAACTGGTGAAGAATATCATCGCTGCCGCTCTCAAGCCTGCTCCGCAGGGCACTGCCGCGCAAATACTGGAGAATAATGGTAGTACATGTTTCACAGTTGTCGAAGAGGGCTATCTTTTTCTCGACCAGAGTCCTGGAGGCGGGATTGTCGGCGGCTCTCTCAAAACTCATGGTAAACCAAAAAGTTGTTCCCTGCCCCACGCTGGAATTGACACCAATTTCTCCGCCCTGCAGCTCGACCAGCTTTTTGCACACATTCAGACCAATGCCGGTACCGCCGTATTTTCTGGTGGTAGTGGTTTCCGCCTGAGTAAACATGTCAAACAAACCCTCTATTTTCTGCTCTTCGATACCAATGCCGGTATCCTCGACGGCGAAACGAAGCTTCTCCATGTGCGGTTCTGCATCGGTTAGATCGACCCTGAAGCTGACCTCGCCGACATCGGTAAATTTAAGGGCATTGCTGAGCAGATTGGTAATTATCTGGCGCAGCCGGGTGGGATCTCCGATTACCGAAGTGGATATCTCCAGCGGCAGATAGCAATGCAGACGTATGCCCTTGGAACGAGCAGTATCGGTATAGAGGAAGACACATTCTTCCACGATCTCTCGAAGGTCGAAAGTGACACGTTCAAAATCCATTTTACCCGATTCGATCTTGGAAAAATCGAGGATATCGTTAATCACCAACAGGAGTGAATCGGTTGAGCGGGTGGCAACATCGAGCAGGCGCTTCTTCTCTTCGGAAAGATGGGTTTCATGCAAGAGAGAGAGGACCCCGACCACACCGTTCATGGTCGTTCGGATTTCATGACTCATGTTGGCGAGGAAATCGCCCTTCGCCTGTGCCGACTGCAGAGCCTTGTCCCGCTGCCGCTCAAGCTGTGCCGTCCGCCTGTGCACGAGGCGCTGCACCTCATCGTCTGTTTTGAGTATTTCCCTCTCACTCGTTACCGATGGGCCAGCATTGTGAAAAAGAGTACCATTGTCTCTGGATCTGGCTTTTTTCCCTATCCACAGGTAGAGCAGCAGAAAGAGCAGCACTACCGTACAACCTGCTGCCACCGCATTTGCATCCATGGTCTGATAGAGGATCAATAGCCCCAGAGGTCTGTCCTCGTGAAAAACAATACGTGAATATTGAACCATCAGCAAAAACGGCCAGCGAATGGACAGATGCTCACCGAGCATCATTGAGGTAGGGGGCCGCCCCTCCTCCCGGCCGTGTTCCGCCAGCATACTGCCATCGCTGCTGTAGAGCTCCACACCGTCGAGTTTGTAGAATTGGGAGATTGCAGTTATTTCTCCATCTATTGCGGTAATGTCTCCTTTGGTCAGAGGGAGGCGTATTCTTTCAGCGGAAAATTCGGCAACCACGGTCAGCTTATCAACCACGGACGCCTTGTTGATACGATAGGAGGAAGAGAGAGCAGCCAGCAGAATCACGAAGAGAACGCCGATGCTCGCTGCCGTGAAAAGCCAGGATGTTTTTAGAAATGAATGCACATTCTTCATGGTGTCACTATTTCGCAGCCGGCTAGTGTTTCTCCCCATGGCCGGAAAGAGTATCGTATTTTGCCGTTATGAGCAATAATATTGGAGATATGACAGTCAAATAGATGCCCACGACACCGTTTTTCCTATCCTTTACATGGTCGCCAGCAGCCGTGCCGACTTGGTAATTGCGGTTTTTCATAGTATACTCCCTCAATGAAACGCCACTGCCCCTGTGGTTGTGGCACCTTTTCTCGATCCCCCTGCAACACCGGTGCAGTCGAGACACATTGAGCCTGCAGTACTGCAGCATTACTCAAGGACATCATGGAACCATCGTATCTTCAACTCTTTCATAACGGCGAACTCGGCAAACGCATTGCCATGGCACAAAAACTGATGAAATGCTGCACCGTCTGCCCGCAGAACTGCAGGGTAGATAGAATCGCCGGCAGCCTTGGTGTCTGCGGCGTGGGAGCCCTCGCTCCTGTGTCCAGTTATGGGCCTCACTTCGGGGAGGAACGGCCGCTGGTCGGCAGTAACGGCTCAGGTACCATCTTTTTTTCCTCCTGCAATCTGCTCTGCATTTTCTGCCAGAATTACGAGATAAGCCATTTTAATGAAGCCGAGGCCAGACATCTCACCAGTGAGGAGCTGGCAGCAGTCATGGTCGACCTCCAGAACCAGGGATGTCATAATATAAACCTTGTCACTCCCAGCCATGTGGTACCACATATTCTTGCCGCCCTGCCGGAGGCGATAAAAAACGGTTTGAAACTGCCGCTGGTCTACAACAGCAGCGGTTATGATGCGGTCGAGACACTGGAGTTGCTCGACGGCGTCATCGATATCTATATGCCGGATTTCAAGTTCTGGTATAATGAAACAGGCAAAGTCTTCACCAAGGCCGACAATTATGCCGGGATCGCCCGGGCGGCCATTCAAACGATGCAGCAGCAGGTGGGGGATCTCGTGGTAGACGACAATGGCATCGCCAAGAGGGGACTCATTGTCCGCCATCTGGTAATGCCCGATCAGGTTGAGGAAAGCGGTATGATTCTCAAGTTTCTGGCCAGGGAGGTATCACCACGCTGCAATGTCAACATCATGGATCAGTACAGACCCTGCGGTGCGGCGGCTTCTCCCATCGACCGGCCCCTGAGCGCCGGGGAATATGAACAGGCGCTAACCCATGCCAAAGAAACCAGTCTCGTTCAACTCAACGAGCACAGACTTGCCGATCTTCTCAAAAATCTGGGCATACTCTAGTTTTTACGGTTTCCGGTTTGAAACGACTCCAGCCGGCGGCAAATACACAGTACTCTACAGGCATCTGCCGATATCTGCCTAAAAATCCTCAATTTTTCGTCCTCGCTCAACGCAGTCTTCGATCTCCTCGAAGCATCCCCGGACGGCCTTGATCATCTGGGATATCTTCCGGTATACCGGATCATCCTGGTCCAGGGTCTCCCCGGCTATGGCGAAGAGCTCCTCTCCATCGGCCGCAAACCTCCCCACCTTGTGCAAGAGTTCTTTGCGTTTCTCATGTTTTTCCTTCTCCTCGGAAATGAGCGGTAGAATCCGCTCGATGGAGAGTTCCACAAGGGCATCGCGGGGTGCCTGATAGCGGCTGGAAACTCTTTCCAGGTTCTGGAGAGTCCGGCGGGATATGACATAGGTTTTGGCGATTCTCTGCGGCGGGGTCTGATAGCTCTCCGATTCCTTGGCGATCAGGCGCAAGGCGCTATCATCGTCTATGAGGTGATCAAAAAGAGATTTTTGTTTTATACCAAGCTGACTGGCGAGAACGCTCAAGGCATCAATACTGCGTTCAGTCAATTTAAAGGTTGTACGAACCGATTGCCTCCCCAGGAGATCTCGCGTAGACTCACTTGAATATTCGACACTTACAACTGAACCTTTCTTTTTTTCAGACATACATTCGCCTCAGGTTAATTACTTTTCATATTTAATTATAAAAGTAATATTTTTTAATTGACATGCAAGTATTCAGCCTTACCTTTTCCAGTAAAGAGAGGGAAGACGACAAACCTGAATCTTCAACATAGCAAAAATAACAGCATTGATAAACACACAAGGAAAAAGGAGATCGCTATGCAACTGACACGATGGAACCCACGCCACCATTTACGGCACCAGAACACATTCTTCCCGGGACTGATGGAAGATTTCTTTACTCCATTCACCGGCCCCAGAGCTACCGCGCTCAATGCATTTATGCCCTCGGTCGACATCTATGAAAAGGATGAAAAGCTATACCTCGAAGCCGAGGTTCCCGGGTTCAACAAGGAAGATCTGCATGTAGATGTTGAGGCCAACGTCCTCACCCTCAGTGGTGAGCGCAAGATCGAAAACAGTGAGCAAGAGCACCGTTTCCGCAAGGAGAGAAGGTATGGCAAATTCAGCCGTTCCTTCCGGTTGGACTTCGAGGCGGACAGCAATGGTGTGGAGGCAAGATATGAAAACGGTATTCTCACCGTGATGGTAGCCAAACCACAGGAGCAGCAGGCGAAGAGAATAGAGATTAACTGATCCGACAACCAGCAACATCAGCACGGAAAACGTGCCACAGTAACAGAGTAACACTATACACACATCTTCTCAGTAGCGAGGGGGCGACACTGTCGCCCCTTTTTTCTTGCCCGCCACAGCCGGCAAAACCAGCCCGCGTTGTGCAGATCTCACCCCGACCAAGGGGAAGAGAAGATAATCTAAGCCGCAAGGGGGTCGCTGGCAACGGCGGGGTCAAAAAGAAGCGATGCGCACCTGCCTGCCTGAGAGGACTTAGAAAATTCCCCCCCGGAAAAACCTCGCGATTCAAAACCTGTCAATGTGTATATAAAGATTCACGGCAATCTTCAGAATATGAGCACACCGGCCAAGAGACGACAAGACGACCAGACCAGGGAGCAGCGGAGTGAAAATGGAATACTTCTTTCTTCACGGACTCGACTCATCGAGCCGGGGAACCAAGGGCAATTTCTTCAGGGAGAATTTTTCTTTTTTTGCTCTCCCAGATTTCGAAGGCGATCTCAAAGAAAGACTCGCCCGACTTGAAACCCTGTGTCAGGGAAAAGAGGATCTGATTCTGGTGGGCTCAAGCTTCGGCGGTCTTATGGCTGCCTGTTTCGCCATTGCTCATGAATCACAGGTGAACAAGCTTATTCTCCTGGCTCCGGCACTGAACTTTCCAGGCTATAGAATACCGGAGAAAAAAATCGGAATCCCCGTCTATCTTCTCATCGGCAGCCGAGATACCGTAACTCCCAAGGAAACAGTGCTGCCGCTGGCAGAGAAAAGCTTTGCCAATCTCGAAGTCAACCTCGTCAACGAAGACCACCTGCTTCATCAGAGTTTTGCCTCCTTGGACTGGGCGGCTCTTCTGGAGATGGATGATTAAGCATTCCAACGCCCCCTGAAGATCAGGCAGATCAACTTGTAAAAAGACTGAGATGCGTTGCTACATGATGGGGTAGTCAGATTACCCATTTAACCTGTTGAAATGGCCTGCTCGGGCAGGTTCCTAGGCGAGCAGCATGGCGTCGGTGACCAGTTCCTCGTCGGAACAGGCGTAGAATTTCTGCAGAAGATCGTCGACGGTGAGGTTTTCTTTTTCACCACCGGCGATATCGGAAATGATTCTTCCCTGATGAAGCATGATCAGGCGGTTGCCGAAGTCGATGGCATGCTTCATGTTGTGGGTGATCATCAGGGTGGTCAGTTTCTGCCCCTCGACGATCTCGCGGGTGAGAGTCAGAATCTGATGGGCGGTTTTGGGATCAAGG
>CAKZOA010000270.1 GCA_937132035.1 uncultured Desulfobulbaceae bacterium
CTGTTGCTATTTGATTCTATGGTTGTGCGATATTTTTTCAAACATAAGCGCCATGCCGACACACAGCGCAAAGAGTGAGCCTTCCGGAAGATTATCATCGGCGGAGCTATCAAAAAAGAGATTGAGGGTCGAATCCATCCCCTCTTCCTCCATCCAGTAACAGATCATTATCGGTACCTTCGGTAGAGGATAGAGAATAACCGATACATCGGATTCAAACTGCGCTGGCACCTTACTGGCGCTGAACAATTCCACCAGGTCGCCGAAAAGACCGGTGTAGGAGTCGGCAATGTTTTTCAATACCAGTTCGCAGCGCTTTTGAAAGAACGGATAGGAAAACGATCTGCCTTCCCTCAACTCTCTGAAACTTACCCACGTACCTGTCGGGTCAATTCCTTTACTGTGCACTACATATTCCAAGAATGGTGTGGCAACATTGGGATTGATATGAATATCGGTCATAAACTTGCCATCCGTATCGATTCCAAAACGTTTTCCCAGCATATGCAGGGTCAGAATTCGGCCGTCATATTCAGCGCCAATCCGCCCAGCAGCCTCCGGCAAGTCGATCTGCGATAGTTCTTGTTTCAAGTTTTCCATATACAGCTCACCAGGTCCTTCTTGGGTAACATAGGCAGTGGTATTCTCATATCGCCTCACAAGGCCAGGATCAACTCGTGTGCACTGACTAATCCGCTTACGTGCCTGAAAAACTGCGGCCGCGAAAGCAAGACAGGTCTTCTCGCCACATTCACGGCAATTCGACTTTTCCAGCTGGGTGAAAATTTCCATGGCGTTGGCTGGTTGATTCATCGTTTCTCACCTCGCTTACTTTGCAGAGTTATTTTCCTCGTGAATAGGACCTGATTTTCCTATTGCTTTCTGCATCCAGACCATATCAAAGGTGTGGTCGTTCTTCCTGCCAACACCCTGAAAAAGACCGCATTGGCGAAACCCGTTTTTCTCATGAAATTTGATACTTCCCACGTTTTTTGAAGATATACTTACCAGCAGATGGGTTATTTCTCTCTGCTTCGCTTCATTCTCTAAAAATTCAAGCAAGGAGGTCCCCAGCCCCCTTCCGGGATATTCTCTTTTCCGGATAGGCAGCGAAAGTGTTTTCGATGTAGTAATTGAATATATCAACCACTGCACTGCTATCTGCTCTTTCCAAGGGAAGTATTTTAAGCTCTCGCATATCATGTCACCTTACGCTTGCTGATGTGGAAGTTTATTTCAGATTGACAGACCAGTTCATTCGAAGAGTCCGTAATCGCGACCTGCAGACCGATCTCGCCTGGTGCAAGAGTAAGCGGATCAAAGGAACAGGTGCTTGTTACATGTCCTTTGGCTTTTTTGGCATACTCACCTTTCATCCCCTTGGTATCCAGCGTAAATTATCAGGCAACGAAGCTTCTACGGCAAGGCCCACGGTCAGCTCACTCAAGGTGCACAGCGCTCCGGCATTTATCGTCTTCAGGTGGTTGTGGATCGAGCGTCGATCCTTGATTGCCACCTTGCAGAAGCCGGATTGCAATTCTTCGATCCTCGGATGAATGGTAGAAAAATACGGCACCCTGAAGGTCAACACCTTTGAAAATATTTTTTTGCCACCAGGGATCTTTGTTAATTTTCTGTAGATGCTCAATGTTTTTCCCATGACCGGAAACCTTTTAGTTTGATTGTTCGGCAGCACTTTTAAAAAATATCTGCAAGGTTCTTGATCCATACTCAGGCGCCAGCATATCCATGGCCATAACCGTGAGAAAGAATTCAATCGGTCCGTAAAATCGACTCGTCGTAAATCTTCTCACCCCCCACAACACCATCTTTCTCAACCATTCAGGAATATAGGTGATAGCCGCTTTTTTGTTCACAGCATCAAAAGCAAGCTGGGCAATTTCATTATGCGAGAGTGTTTGAGGGCCGCCAATATCAATCTCTCGTTTATCAAAATCAATCGCATCAACACATAGAGTCGCGAGATCGGCACCATGGATTGGATTTGCTCTGTATTCGCCCTTGCCAAAGAGGTATACCCGGCCCTTTTCGGCCATTTCAGTATATGCCGTCATATCCGAAAAAAAACCATTCGGCCGAATGACGCAGAAGTCGATGGTAGATCGTTCCAACTGACGAACGAATTTTTCTTTGGCTTCACAGATCTTCAGATACTCTAACTGCCGGCAATGCAGGACTGATACATAGATGAATTTTTGCACTCCGCTCCTCTTTGCTTCTTCCAGCAGGTTCATATTAGCCTGAAAATCGACATCCATATAGGTGAGCCATCCCTCTGTCTGGTGATGCCAACGGTGGAAATGACCACGTCAATGTCGCGGCAACACCCTGCGATCGACGGTGGATTCGTTATGAGTCCTTCAACAACATTGACATCACCAGTGGAGGACATTGGCAGTTTGCCTCTATCACGAACCAGAGCTCGAGTCCATATTCCCCGACGTTGGAGCTCCTCGACAATGAACTTACCCAAATAACCGGTAGCGCCAGCGACAAGTACTTGTTTCATGACAATCACTCTGTATTGATCTTGGCCACTAAAGTTCTTCCCCTTGCTCAACGGCAAAGGGTACCGCTCCATAACAGCTCCAGAATTTCATCCACCGATTCGAAGTAATGGAAAAACAGTTTTGCCGAAATATTGAGGTGACCGATTATGTCGTCCACCGTGGTATTGTCGAACCCTTTTGTTTGAAAGAGCATTTCCGCCGTCTCAACTATGCTATTGGGTCCGACCAGATTCACCTTCTCAGCAATCATCGCTTCTTCTCCTTCATTTTGCATGCATTTACCCAGTCCTCATCTGCCATACTGACAATTGCCGCTGCATTTTTGCATTACTGACTGTCTGTCTCGCAACCTTTGATATAATTCTCTTTTTACTTAGTTGTAAAAACTTCACAGCAAATCCAAGAGACAGCTATCGATAGCCGAATGATTTCCCTGGCGGCATTCTTCACTCTCTTGTTCCATGAATTCTGCCACTGCCCTGATCAACTGATACTCATCAAAGTCATAGCCGTTGCTGTCGATCGCCCCTTGCATCTCTGCCTGCGATGAAACCTTGCACATCGATTTGCGAAACCTGCTATTCTCCCGCAATCGTGCCAGAAAAAGCTGGGCGTCATTACATCTCTTCTTCAGCTTCATGTCATACATTGGTCAAACCCCGCTTTCAGGCAGAATAGCGCTTCTTTATCTTTTTCAACTTCGTCAAAAGATACCAATCAACCATGACGCGGCACTCGGCATCGAGAAAGTGATGGGCACGGCTTTCATAGAGAATTGACGTTTTCGCCGGGAAGTCCTCATCCTGGTCATTGAACAGTAAAATCACCGGAACGCGGGGAAGCGGATGAAGGATTACCGATAGATCGTAGGGAAACTCGCTCACCAGCGTCTTTCCGCCCAGTTCACCAACGGCTGTTGTCAACAAATCCAACTCTCCAGCGAAAAGATTGGAGAGCTTCTGCGTTGCAAAGTCTGACATTCCCCCATTTTGTGCCTGAACCGTATCTTTGAACTCCCGGGAATGCACCCAGTTCGAATCGATTGGCACGACCTGTGGGCACATCAGCAGATACTTGAGCAGCACTACACAAATCCCATAATCCGGGTGGCCTCCCTGCGCATCAATGATTCCGGCAGGGGAAACTTCATACAACTCATCGAAAAAAGGAATCTTTGCCAGTCTCTTTTCCTCATCAGCCTCTATCGCCAGAATAGAGCTCCAGTTGGCGGAATCGGCCTTTTTTAATTGGCACAGATAGTCCTCATAACTCTTTTTAAAAACAGGGTTTGGCTTTCCCATATTGCCCTCTTGAAATTCTCTCACTTATTGAACAATCTCTATCTGCGCAGCCGGCAGAATCTTTATCCGCTCGCGGTA
>CAKZOA010000271.1 GCA_937132035.1 uncultured Desulfobulbaceae bacterium
AGGAGCGGGCGCCGACCGCCTCCACGGCCTTTTGCTGATAGGGACGCAGCCTGCCGAAGAAACGAAAATCAACCTCCGTCAGCTTCCTTCTCTTATCGATAATTTCTGGTGATTCTCCCAGATGTTCCCGACACAGCAGCACCGCCTGGTTGGAGAAGCCCCGGGGAAAACGCAGCCCCTCCGGCAACTGCTCATAGTACTTGAGCTGCGGTTTGAGCTTCTTCCCCACCCAGCGCCCGTAGCGCCTGGCGGCAATATATTTGGGGTTGTCGATGGTCAGTTGCCCCTTGAGTATTTTCTCAAGCTCAAGCGGCATGTTTTCGAGCAGGCAGTCTGCCGCCACCGTTAATCGAAGAGTCGTCATAGGGCAGAAGACCGCAGTATTGCCTGTTTTGTCATGGTCGTCGTCTCCTCTTCCTTTGCAAAAGAATGGGAAGACAGTATAGTGGTAAACCCGCCGGAGGAAGATCGGCGGGCAACGGGCTTAACTGAGCCTACAGTAACGGAAATCGCCAGGAAACACCAAGAAAAGATTTGGTCGGGAGAACACCGCCGCCCCCTTTCCCTTTCGCAGAGGTGCGGCAGGACACAGAAATTGACCATGTACCGGGAGCAGCCCCACGCTTTGCCCAACACCTTTATTCACATCGCCCTGCAGGCACCCGTCAGCAGAATAGGCTATCCCAGGGTCGAACTCCCCTGGGTCCTTATCGGCATACTCATTCCAGACATACCCTGGATAGTGCAGCGCCTCGCCATAATGGCCTCCATCGGCGATCCTTTCCAAATCCGCCTCTACTGCACGCTCCAGGCCAGCCTGTTCTTTTCCCTGCTGCTGGCCCTCGCCCTTGCCTCCTTTGCCCGGAAGCATCTGCCGGTCTTCTTCGTTCTTGCAGCCAGCAGCCTGCTACACCTTCTTCTGGATGCTTTGCAGATCAAATGGGGCAACGGTGTCCATTTCCTTATCCCGCTGAGCTTTGAGTCCACCCACCTGGGCCTGGTGTGGCCGGAACACCCCCTGGGCTATATTGCCACTCTTGCCGGCATTCTCTACCTGCTTTTTATGCTCAGGACCATGGTCGGCGAAGGAATATCCCTCAGGAAAAGACCTTTCTGGCCCTGGTTGGTGCCGGGTTTGGCGTCCTACCTGCTGCTGCCCCTTCTTTTCATGGCCCCTCTGGAGCACTCCAATTCCAATTTTCTCGAGACCGTCAACACTCCATCCCTGCGCCAAGGCCGGCCGATCGAGATCGACCGGTCCTTTTATAATGCGGAAGAGCGGACCGTCTCGCTTTTCACCGGAGAATCAATCGCCGTCGAGGGCGTTCTGCCGAAAAAGTCGGCAGTCGTCTCACTCAAGGGGAAGTTCACCACCCCCCACCTCATCCACAGCCATACCATTCACATCCACCAGAAGGCCTACAGAGATTACGCTTCAATTGCCGGCATTGCCGTAACGGCAGGCATCTGGCTCTATCTTCTCTGCAGCTCTTCTGGTATATTCAATCCGAGGAAATACTCATGATAAAAGCACTTTTCATCCTTCTGGCCTCTACCCTGTTCCTGCTGCCGGCACAAACAGTGCCCAGCGCCACCACCGGCGGACCGCCAATCACCATCGCTATTCCGGAGACGGTTATCAGCAAGGCCCTGGCTGAGACGCTGCCACTGACCCTTGACGGCGGCTCCGAGCGTCTTGAAGGCACCATCACCATTGTCGACATCAGCGACCTCAAGCTCTACAACAAGATCATCATCTGCCATATCGCTCTGACAGGCAAAGACCTCAGCCTCGTCACCACCGTTGCCGACCAGGACATTCGGCTTAAGCTCGGCAATGCCAGTGTCGACTTTGACTGCGAAGCCGAACTACGCTTCGACGAAGCCCTGCAAACACTTTACATAACACCCGTCGCCCGCGGAATTGAGGCCGAGAAAGCACTGGAGAACGGCGACATCGGCCAAGCCCTGCTGCTATTCCTCAACGGCCGGGAATTTCCCATAGCGCTGCAGGATATCCAACCCATTATCGCCGAGGCCGGTGACAAGATGATCACCATTGACACCCATATCAGCGATATCGGCGCCGCCGCCGGCATGCTGCAGATAAGCCTGCTGCCCAAAATCAGCACCCGGTCGAAACCCTAGCACTACAGCGCCAGCGCCACCGGCAGAAACAACCATGCGGCTGCCCCCATGCTCTAAAAGGGAACAGCCGCATCTTTCTCAGGATTTTTGTTCGTAGGGGTATTTGCTGCGGAACCACTCGCGCCAGCCGCCTTTAAGAACATAGAGATTGCCGAAGCCTTCATCGAGGAACATCTGCGCCACACGGGCGCTGGTATATTCATTGGGTCAGGCACAATAGAAGACCAGTTTCTTCTCCTTGGGCAGTTCGGTAATGGCCTTGGCGATTTCATCCTTTGCCAGCCTCTGGGCTCCTGTGATTTTGAACTCGCTGGAACTCCAGTCCCTTCCCCTTCGTACATCGAGCACAACAACATCGCCGGAGTCGAGCATGGCCTTGAGTTCGTCTTTGTCAATGGTTTTGATCGAAGCCGCAAAAACCGAATATGCCGGAAGAATCAGCAGAAACGCCAACGCAATAAAGAGCATCTTTTTCATAGTAACCTCCTTTAGGTTTATAACCGTTTTTCTTTCAACCGCTCGGCCACCTTCATCCACGCAAACGACAGCAGGACTGTCGCAGCAACGATGACCGCTACAAACTCTATAAGATAGTGCCAGCCGCCGCGCTGGAAAACAAGAACAAGGGCCATGAGCACCAGCAGCGGAGCGAGACCGTAGCCAAGCCATCCTTTCCGGCACCGTTTTTGCCGCAAAAGGTGTCCACCGGCAATAACTCTGGAAAGCAGATAACACAACCAGAGTACGATCGATGCCCGGATCTGCAGCCTCAACACACCCTCTCCGGCGACACCACCAAGCATCATTATCTCAATAATAAGCACGAAAATACCAACCATGACACTATTGTGATGCCGGCCATAGCGGCCATGCAATTCGCGGGCAATATCTTCAAAACATCTGCGTACAACGATGAAAAGGCCGTTGACACCGCAGACAACACCACCGATAACCGCCGCTCCCATGACATAGCGGCCCTCTTCTCCGGCAACACTCCTGGCGGCGAACATATAGGCCACATCGACTGTCGCCAGGGTGTCGGCGGCCACATGGCCGACCATTAGCCAAACCCACAGCGACAGCAAACCGAAAACACTCACCAGGCTGAAGAAGACCACGCGAGTCTCTCCGGTACTCCGGTGAAAATCAAACCCCAGAAAGGAGATAAAGCCCAGAACCAAAAGGGAGAGATCAAATCCCCGGCCCGCAGCCGGCGCTGTGCCGGAACCCGCCAGTCCATTGCCGCCGCCTCCATGGAGGATAAGGATAAGAAGAGCAGCAAAGACAAGAACCGCAGACACTAATTGCAGGAACAGGGCGTACTTTTCTTTGAACAGGTTTATCAGCCCGATAGCCCCAAGCAGCAGAGAAGCGAAAAGAAAATTGGGAAACCAGTAGAGATAAATCTCGTTAAAGGCAAAACCGGCGGTAACCAGCATGCCGGTCGAGGCAAGGAGCAACAGCGGAACTCTTCCCCCAAACACCAGAGATATGGAAACCAACCTCCCATACATCCGCAACAAGACTTCGTAGTCACTTACTTTTCCGGTGTCTTTTAGCCGTCTGTCGTGGATCACCGAACTGCACAGCATTGCGAGAATACATCCAAAACCAAGATAAGCGATCATGGCCAGTCCCGACAGACCTCCTCCCTTGTCGACAAAAACCAGGCTCTCCGGCGTCAAGGCCCAGGCCCAGATAAGTGCTGCCAAAAAAATCGTCTGCATGATCACCACAAAATCCGGTCTGAACAGTTCATACGAAAACAGGGTTGCATATTCATCTCTACACCGCTCCCACAATTGTGCTGCGAAGCCATAGACCTTTCTTTACTGCACAATCACAAGCCCAAGAGTAAACGAACATCTCAGCTCTGTGTCCACACCTTTTCCTCTCCCTCTCCTGTTGAGAGCCCCGGGCAACCTCAATTATTCCTTTCTGTGTTGCCGAATGCATGCTTTTCGTCGATAGTTTTTTCACTACCTGACTCCCCTGAAACTCAGCTTACCCTGTTACAGAATGAGCTGCTGAACATCAGGGGTAATCAGATTTCAATATTTCGACAAAAGAGCTGTGAGTAAGACAGCTGCCCTGCTGTCATAGAATAATCATTATCCGTCATTGGAAATATGGACGACATCGATTTTACCTTGCGTGGTATTTGTCCGGACGTAAACAATTCCGTCACAGGCGAAATTGACGGCTGCATCCGCCCATGAGTTGTCTCCATGGCAGAAAAGCCTATAATAGTGTAAACAGTGTGGTAATATATTCCGTGCTAACCTAACCACAGTCCTGTGACTCCGCTATATATACTTTTTCGACACCTTCTTGCAAAGCGGCAGAGCGGGCACAAATGCTCCGACACAACCAGTGATTTTCTCTCACAGCCTCAGCGCAGACAAAAAGCGGCATAAAACTTCGAGCCATCCGCCCCTTTCCCGGCTGCTGCGCCATCTCCTCCCGCTATTCAGGCAATACCGGCTGCGGCTGCTCATCGGCTTTTCCGCTCTTCTCACCGTTGATTTCCTGCAATTGACCATCCCCCGTATTCTCAAGCGGGGCGTGGATAGCCTCTCTGCAGGAACCGCCGAAATGGATGTACTCGGGCGTTACGCCCTGCTCATCGTCGCCATCGCCATGGCCGTCACCATCCTCCGCTTTGTCTGGCGCTACACCATTATCGGCTTTTCCCGCTATCTGGAACGGGCAATCCGCAACCGCATATTCTCGCATATCCTCGCCATGGACGAGGCCTTTTTTCAAAAGCGCACCACCGGCGATATCATGGCCCACGCCACCAACGACTTAATCGCCGTGCAGATGGCCTGCGGCATGGGCATGGTGGCTGCCGTCGATGCCCTGGTCATGACTGTTGCTGCAATCATCTTCATGAGCGCAATTCATGCCGAATTGACCGTAATCGCGCTGCTGCCGATGCCATTTCTCGCCATTTTCACCAGAATTCTCTCCGGCAGACTGCACCGCAGATTCAGCACGGTACAGGAACAGTTTTCCCTGCTCACAGAGTTCACCAGATCAACGCTGGTCTCCGTCAAACTGATCAAGGCTTACACCATGGAGAGATTTCAAGCCGGTGAATTTGACACACTGGGCAAAAAATACGTTCACAGCAACCTGCAGGTCGCCAGAGTCCAGGGCTTGATGTTTCCGATAGCCACCCTCGTCGGCAACATGGGCATGCTGCTCATCCTCTTTTTTGGCGGGCGCCTGGTGGTAGAAGGCACCATATCCATGGGCGATTTTGTCGCCTTTATCACCTACCTCTACATGTTGATCTGGCCGATGATGGCCATCGGCTGGGTCACCAACCTGGTCCAGCGCGGCATCACCTCACTGTCGAGGATAGACTCGTTAATGCAGGAGCGCTCTTCACTGCCGGATCCGCCAGATACCTCCGCCTTTACTGTCGACAAACCGACCTTCTCTCTGCAGAACCTCACCTTCTCCTATCCGTCATCGCAGACGGCTGTGCTCAAAAACATCACCCTCGAAATCGGCCCCGGCATTCACGGCTTCACCGGTCGCACGGGAAGCGGCAAATCAACGATCTGCAGAGTGCTGGCCCGTCTCTATCCCGTGGAGGATGCCAGCCTCTTCTTCGAAGGTAGGGATGTCAATGAACTGGCTCTTGATACAGTGCGCTCCCATGTTGCCTACGTCGCCCAGGAACCGGTGCTTTTTTCCAATACCATAGCCGCCAATATCCGCCTCGGCGCCCCAGACGCCTCCTTTGCGCTGGTGGAGCAGGCGGCCAGACTGGCGGCTATACACGATGACATCATGGGATTGCCCAAACAGTATGAAACGCTTATCGGCGAGCGTGGAATCAAGCTCTCCGGAGGTCAGCGCCAACGACTGGCCCTGGCCAGGGCTCTGCTGGTCGACCGTTCCGTTCTCCTGATCGATGACGGCCTCTCCGCCGTCGATGTGGAGACCGAGCACGAGATCTTTGCCCGACTCAAGGAGCATTTCCAGGGCAAAACCGTGGTTATCGTCTCCAACCGGTTGAAGCTGCTGACGATGACCGATCATATCATCATTCTTGAAGACGGCGTCATCGCCAACGACGGCCACCATGAGCAGTTGCTGCACCACAGCAGCCTCTACCGGGCAATGTACGACAAGCAGATGCGGGAAAACCGGCAGGAGCTTCGGCGGCCATGAAGAATTTCGGCTATGAAGAAGAAAGCTCCACCGCTGTAATCGGCGACTACCAGCTCTGGGGACGCATCCTTTCCTTCTGTCGCAGGCACTCCTGGCAACTGCTGCTGGCCGTTGTCCTGTCACTGCTGATTACCGGCGCCACTCTTACCCTGCCCTACCTGATCCAGACGGCCATCGATTCCTACATAACCAACACCGAGCTGACAGCCGACCAGCGCTTCTCAGGGATTACAACCATCAGCCTGGTTTTCCTGGCATTTGTCGTTACCATTCTACTGGCCACCTTTTTCCAGGTGGTGACCCTGGAATGGGTCGGCCAGTCCATTATGCACCGCATCCGGCAGGATCTCTTTACCCATATTCTCCGCCTCGACCCACCCTTTTTCGATGCCAATCCCGTCGGCCGCCTGGTGACCAGACTGACCAACGACATCCAGAATATGCACGAGATGTTCACCTCGGTCATGGTCACCATTTTCAACGATTTGCTGCGCCTGGCGGGAATATTGGCGGTGCTCTTCTTTCTCAACGCCCGCCTGGCTCTGGTGATGTCGCTGTTCGTGCCGGTTGCCGCCGTCATCGCCCGCCTCTTCGCCAAACTCGCCCGTACCCAGTTCCGGCGCATTCGCAACCAGCTGGCCAAGCTCAACAGCTTTCTCTCGGAATCCATTTCCGGCATCTCCACCCTGCAGATCTTCGGACGCCAGCAACAAACGCGGAAACTGCACGAGGAACTCAGCGCCGGCTACCTCCAACGCAACCTCCAGCAGATAAAGCTGTTCGGCACCTTCATGCCCCTCACCGAATTTATGAGTTCCACCGCTATTGCCCTTCTCCTCTGGTACGGCGGCTCGGAAATACTCAAAGAACGCCTCAGTCTGGGGGAGCTGGTAGCCTTTCTCAGCTATATGCGCCTTTTTTTTCAGCCTCTGCGTGAGCTTGCCCAGAAGTACTCCATCATCCAGTCGGCGATGGCCTCGGCAGAACGCATCTTCGAGCTCTTCGACACCACAAGTTCCCTCCAACTGCCGCAGAACCCCCATAGCACCGAAGATCTCAAAGGCGATGTCCATTTCGATACCGTCAGCTTCAGCTATGATGACGACAAGCAGATACTCGAGACCATCAATCTGACGATCAGGCAAGGACAGACAGTGGCCCTGGTGGGCACAACCGGTTCCGGCAAAACCACCCTCGTCAGCCTCCTGCTCAGGTTCTATGAACCTCAGGAGGGGAAGATCACCATAGACGGCATCAATATTAATTCCTTTCACGTCAAAGATCTGCGTCGCCTTGTCGGTGTGGTACTCCAGGACATTTTTCTCCTCCAGGACACCCTGCTGGCAAATATCATCATGGATACCGGTACGCCGCGCGAGCAGGTAGAGGCGATTCTCAGGCAGACGGGAATGCAGCGTTTTGTCGACAGGCTGCCACAAGGCCTCGACACCCCGATAGGTGAAGGCGGACAGCAGCTTTCCACCGGCGAAAAGCAGTTGCTCGCCTTTACCAGAGTGCTCTGCCGCAACCCGGCTGTCCTCGTTCTCGACGAGGCGACCGCGGCCATCGACACCGAATCGGAGAACATCCTCGAACAGGCAATTGAAGAGAGTTTTGCCAACCGCACTTCCCTGGTCATCGCCCACCGTCTTTCCACCATACGCCGTGCGGACACCATCGTCGTCATGGAAAAGGGACGTATTGTCGAGCGAGGAACCCATGAAGAGTTGATGACCGACGGCGGCCACTATGCCGAACTGGTGACTATGGATCTTGAAGAAGGAAATTGAGAGTCTTTACGTCGTGAAATAGTGCATCAAATGATCGATGGTCATGGCGCCACCACGCCATCAATACAGCAGCATGTCTTTGTTTTTTGAAAAGTGGCAGGGGAAAAAAATCGTAGTCTTTCACTTCGATAGGCAGATGGAAAAAACGCATGCGTTAGGACAAGTCGCTCATCCTTGACTGATCTTTCCAGTAGAAGTAGGCTGATAATAAGAGAAGTAAGTATCGCACCTGTCATTCCTCTCTTGCCGCCGAGCCTCTCTCATGGCCGGCAACGCTATACGCTTCAGGAGTAGACTAGGAGATAACAGGACAAACCAGATGAGAGCGGGGTGAAACGATTGAACGAGAACAATACACATAGAAACCTGCACGATGAAAGACGGAAAGAGGTTTTCGAAAAGCTCAAAGAGGATTCCCAGTTGCCCTCACCGTCAGCGACGGTAATGGAAGTATTGCGGTTGTGCAATAGCGAGGAGTCCTCCCTCAACGACATTGCCGATCTCATTCAGACCGATCCGGCCCTTTCAGCAGAGATTATCAAGTATGCCAATTCCGCCTTTCTGGCAACGGGAGTCCAGGTGGCATCGATACAGAAAGCCACCGTCAAACTCGGTATGAACACCGTCGTTTCGCTGGCATTGGCTTTTTCCCTACTGGCGGACAACAGGAGGGGCATCTGTAAAAATTTTGACTATCCCCTGTTCTGGCGGACCAGCCTGGCCGAGGCGCTGGCGGCACGGGAACTGAGCCGGCGCGGCGGTGATTCTGACCCGAACGAAATTTTCATCTGCGGTCTGCTGGCCCATATAGGCAGTCTGGCTCTGGCTACGCTATTTCCGCAGGAATATGCCCGGATCCTGGAAAACCAGCCCGCCAATACTCCACCCAGATCATTGGAGCAGAGCACATTCGGTATAGACAGCGGCGAATTCACGACGGAACTCTTTCTCGACTGGGGATTGCCGGCCCAATACGCACTCGCCGCCGGGTTCCATGAGGACCTGGATTGCATCGAATTGGGAAGCGGTGCCACCAAGCAGGCAAGCATCTATCTCCTGCTGGCCCATGTCATCGCCTTGATGTGTCAGAGCAGGGAGGCACGACCGGAAATGCTGCAAACCGTAATCGCCACCGCCCGGCACTATGATGTCGATATCGGCAATTTCGGCGACACATTCCATACCATAGTCGAATGCTGGCACAATTACGGCAGGTTGTTCGATATAGACACAACCGAATGCTACGACTACAGCGAAGAAGAAGGCTGATGCCGTCCAGGCGACGACATTTTTCACCATGCCGCGACGGCCTCGCCTCATCACAAGCAGACTCCTTGAGCAAGGAAGTCATTACCGTCAGAGGATTGGAGAAACAAGGAGGAGATGCCTGATGTCATACACATGCCGAAACTGCGGTGCACAATCACAAAAAGACCACCGCCTCTGCAACGCTGTAAAAACCGGTACCGAAGATAATTTTTGCGGTATCCCTGAGGAGTGGATTTGCGAAAGCAAGCTGCCGACGCTGAAATACACCTGCCAGACCTGCGGCGCCGTTTCGGCGCAGACCGACACTCTCTGCAATCCCACAAAAAACGATGTGTAATTCCCTCCATACTCAGCTTACCCAATTCTGCAGAGATGAGGATTCTGAACATTAAGGGAAATCAGATCGATACATCAAGTTCGTTGTTGGGGATTCATCAATTATTCGAGCTACGATGAAGACTCAAAAAACTCCAGGGAAAGGGTCTCATCATCGTTACCTCTGAGGCTGTAGCTTCCCGCACACCTCACATTCAGCCCATGGTCACCGGCTATACCGCACAGCCGGCGGAAAAGGTCCTCCGCCTCTGCTGGAGCCGTTTCAGTGTTGCGATAGAATATAATTTCGGTCCCTGCTTCGCCAAACTGCAGCAGGAAACTGTTGTGATCGATAAAAACAAGGTCTTCATAGACGTAGGAAACCTGGGCGCCAACGTTTTCGATGACTTCTTTTACCAGCCCCAGTGGTCTATAGGGTATATGCTGCCGGCGGTGCTCTGTCTGCATGATTGTTCTCCTTTGTAGAGAAAGGCTTGAGTGAAAGAGAGTCGTCTCCACCGTATATGGCTTTCTCTGGAAAGAGTGGTTATTTATCGCCGGTTTCTTTTGAGCCGACTGTCTTCATGGACCCTATGGCCGCCCAGTCGTAATAACTGTTGAGCACCTTGTCTCCCTGTTCTTCGGTTATGCGGACGAATTTTTCGCCGAGAAAGATAACGGCTCCTTCAAACATTTTCCCTTCATTGACCTGCAGTGACACTCCTTTGCGTAGTCTGCGCGACAGGGTGCCATGCACCGGCATGGAGGCGTATTCGAAAATTTTTTCCCATGTGTCTTTCATATTCTGTATTCTCCTCTATATATCTTCGATGGATCCAACTCCCTTGTCTCCAGATGTTGCAATCGCTGCGCCAGTTCTCGGCTCCGCTCTTTCAGGGGGCTGCTGAGTCCGTAGTCGAAGCTTCGGGTATGCAGCTGCAGTATTCTGCCGCAAACCTCCCGCTCCAGCCGATCGGTCCCCCTGGAGCTACCACAGCAGAGCACTCAGAAATACCGCTGACGGTTGCAGGTATTACCCATTCACAGATACCAGCTCAAAGCTCACCTACCTGAAATTACATATCATAGCCGTTGTCATGGCCTGTTTTCTCGAGAAATGTGCGGCGGAGAAAGAGACAGTGCCGCCGGCGGGGTACCCGGGACGACAAGCCCCAAGCAGCCAGCATCGCCTGCGACAATGAGGTAGCCTCGGATACGGTTTTGTCTGAAAGCGACCAAAAAGAACGTCCCCGGCGGGAGCTCCAGCAAAAGGGTAGCACTCCCGCCCGAAGGGAGCCGGTTAGATAAATTCTTCCAGAGGTGGAAGTTCAGGAGTGGCGCCGGCATGGCGACAGACATAGGAGGCCAGTTTTTCGGCCAGAGGATGAATTTCATCAAGAGGCATTTTACGGCATATTCCCGTGGCCACTGCGGCGGCAAAGGAATCACCGGCACCAACGGTATCGACAACGTCGACGGGCTCCGCTTTGAAACTCGAATCGCCAAGGTGACGGGAATAGAGGCGGCTGCCCTGCTGTCCCTTGGTGAGAATAATAAGGTCGAGGTCAAAGGCCGTACACAGCTTCATCAACGCTTCCGTCTCTTCACCGGCAATGTTGAGGAAATCTTTAACTACCAGCAGTTCCTCATCGTTGAGCTTGAGAATTGTCGCAAACTGCAGAAGCCGGACAACGGTTTCCCGGTCATAGTAGTTCTGGCGAAAATTGACATCGAAAAGACGAATGCAGCCATCAGCCGTCCGGGAGAGAAAATCGCGAATCGCCTCGGCCGAATCCCTGCTTCGCTGGGCAAGAGTGCCGAAGCAGACGACGTCTGCCCTGGCGGCGAGATCGAAATGGCGGGAATCGAGCAGCAGATGATCCCAGGCGACGTTCTCGTGGATGGTGTAGGAGGGCATACCGCCTTTTCCCATTTCCACACTGACACGGCCAGTGGCATATTCTTCACTGGTAGTGACAATGTGTTCAACCTTTTTTTGTTCAAGACCCGTGAGAATTTCGGCGCCTTCATCGTCGTTGCCGACGCTGCTGACGACGATTCCCCGGTTGCCGAGTTGCCTGGAGTGATAGGCAAAATTAGCCGGCGCCCCGCCGAGCTGCCTGCCCTCGGGAAGCATGTCCCAAAGTACTTCTCCTATGCCCACCATCACATACTCTTCTGTCCTGTTCATGGTCGTGTCTTCCTCTGTGGTTATTCATTACCAAGCCGGGTTCACATACGCCGGGTTCACATACCTCATCGTCGGCCTCTTTTTCATCATCGCCTGTTCATTTGCATAATTATGATATACTCTATATGCCAGAGCAGCAATCCCTCATATGTAATATGGAGCAACTGCAGCCATCACCCTTCATTTCAAGCAGATATGACCTGGAACAAAGAAAAAAGAGGCAGTTGACAGTTATGACTACATGATAAACCTTTTAACGACGAAATCAAAAATCCCAAACAGTAACGGATAACAGCGCAAAGGAGTTTTCATGATTCTGCAGCAGTTGGTAGAGTACAGACAACAACATCCAGAGATAGTTCACGATGTTGTTCAGGCCCTCCAGACCCGCAGTAAAAACCTGATTCTCGGCAGCGAACTCTGGGACGGCTTCGTCACTTTCTGCAACGAGAACAAGCGTCAGGATCTGCTGAGTACTCCGCTTGCCGAAACCCTGCAAAAGGCGCAGGAGGCCCTGGCAACTGAATCCTGGTTCTATTGTGTCCTGCGGCCGCGTGTCGCCACGTGGCTTTATCTGCGTTATCATCTTGAGGAGCAATCGCTGGAGGAGATAAGTGCCAATCACTTTCTCTCGGTAAAAGAGGCACTTGTTACCGGCAAAACCGACAATTTTGTTCTGGAAATCGATCTGGCTCCCTTCGAACGCGATTTTCCCAAAATGAATCAGGTCAGATCCATCGGCCACGGCGTCGAATTTCTCAACCGCCGATTCTCGAGCCGGCTTTCGGCAATGCTGACCATGGGTGACGAACTGCTCTACTCCTTTCTTCGGGTTCATGGCTACAACAATCAGCCGTTCATGATCAATGAGAAAATCGGCGGCGTCAAACAATTGCGCAGTGCGCTGGTCAGAGCACTGGACTATCTCGATGACAAACCCGCCGATACCGAATGGGACGACCTCAAGGACGAGCTCGCCCGCATGGGATTTGAGCCGGGCTGGGGCAGAACCCGCGCCAATATCCACAAGAGCTTCTCCATCCTTGCCGATCTGCTCGAGGCTCCCGACCATCACAACCTGGAGAAATTTCTCGGCCGTATCCCCATGATTTTCAATCTGGCCATCTTGTCGCCGCATGGCTTCTTCGGGCAGAAGAACGTTCTCGGATTACCGGATACCGGCGGCCAGATCGTCTACATCCTTGACCAGGTCCGAGCCCTGGAGACAGAGATGCAAAATCGCCTCTACAATCAGGGACTCGACATTCAACCCCAGATTCTCATAATCACACGGCTGATTCCCGATGCCGGCGAGACGACCTGTAATCAGCCCGAGGAGCTGATTGAAGGAACGGACAATGTCCACATCATCCGCGTACCATTCAGAAGAAAGGACGGTTCAGTAATCAACCAGTGGATTTCACGCTTCGAAGTCTGGCCCTACCTGGAGCGCTTTGCCAAAGAATCGGAAAAGGCCATTCTTGAAAAACTCGGCAGGCGCCCGGACCTGATCATCGGCAACTACTCGGACGGTAACCTGGTGGCGACGCTTTTGTCCAACAGCCTCAAGGTTACCCAGTGCAATATCGCCCACGCCCTGGAAAAGACCAAATATCTCTACTCCGCCCTATTCTGGGAGGACATGGAGGACCAATACCACTTTTCCTGCCAGTTCACAGCTGACCTCATAGCCATGAACTCCGCCGATTTCATTATTACTTCAACCTTTCAGGAAATCGCCGGGTCTAATGACGTCGTCGGCCAGTACGAAAGCTACTCCTCCTTTACCATGCCCAATCTGCAGAGGGTTCTCCACGGCATCGACGTCTTCGATCCCAAATTCAACATCGTATCGCCGGGGGCGGACACCAACGTCTACTTTCCCTATTACGAGGACAACAGGCGGCTGCACAGTCTGCACCAAGAAATCGAACAGCTCCTTTTCGGCGACCAGGAAAACTACCGCGGCAACTATGAACATAGCGACAAGCCCATCATCTTTTCCATGGCCAGACTTGACCGCATTAAGAACCTTACCGGTCTCGTCGAGCTTTACGCCCAGAACGACAGGCTTCGGCAACTCGCCAATTTGCTTATCATCGGCGGAACGGTCCATCCCGACCTCTCAAACGACGAGGAAGAACGGGAACAGATTTACAGGATGCATCAACTCTTTGACGACTATGGCCTGGACGGTCAGGTCCGCTGGCTCGGCACAAGGCTTGGCAAAAACCTCAGCGGCGAACTCTACAGATATATTGCCGACAAAAAAGGTATTTTTGTTCAGCCCGCTTTTTTCGAGGCCTTCGGCCTGACGGTTATCGAGTCCATGGCTTCGGGAGTGCCAACCTTTGCCACTCTGTACGGCGGTCCTTTGGAGATCATCGTCGATGGGGTCTCCGGCTACCATATCAATCCCAATCACAATCGGGAAACAGCGGCAAAAATTGTCGAGTTCTTTGAACGATGCGCCACCACACCGGAACACTGGCAGAAGATATCCAGTGGTGCCATCGAACGAGTAGAGGAGAAATACACCTGGAAACTGTATGCCCGAAGACTGTTGTCGCTCACCTGTATATACGGCTTCTGGAAATATGTAACCGATCTCGACCGGCAGGAGACTGACCGTTATCTGGAAATGCTCTACCACCTCCAGTACAAAACTCTGGCGGCAACCGTTACGGAAAAGTGAGAGCGGCATCATTTTCAAACCCTCGGAGGCAGCAGTCTCCCAGCGCTGCATTCAAGGGTGATTGCGCCGCAATCCGAACTATGATGGCAGAAGCTGCGGCTTCAACTGTCGCCACAGATATCGTGCCGAGATGCAAAGAGATTACTTCTGCAGAAAGCCATACTGATACAGGCCGTCAACGATACCGGCGGCATAGGATTCGGAACTGAAGTAGATGTTGTTTTTTCCTCTGAGTTTTTCCATCTCTTCGCTGTAGTTTGCTACTACCACGGCCCGGGTCTTGCCCGATATCATATCCTCGTCGCTGTCCGAGTCACCGGCCACGAGGATATAGCGCGGCGAAAACTCGTATTTATAGCGCAGATACTCCACCGCCCGCCCCTTTGAAGCCCGCACGGGCAGTATGTCGAGAAACTGGCCATGGGAGTAGATCACATTGCAGCGCAGGCGATACTCGGCGAGCCTCTCACGGACCTGCTGCAGCCGGTTATCCTTGTCTTCAAGATAATAGCTAATCTTGTAATGACGCTGCCCCTCCGCCTCCTGGAAAACCAGGAAATCCAAAGAGGAGAGCGCCTCCTTGATGGTCTCGGGCTTCCACTGAAATTCCAGCTGATTGTGCCAGCCTTTGTCTTTGCGCATATCGGGCCCGTAGTAAATTTCCGTCCCCACCGAGCAGACGAGGATGTCCGGTACCGGCATGTCGTATTCCGTCATAGCCTCCAGCGTAAGCTCAAGGCTGCGACCTGTCACCAGCCCCCAGGCTAACTCATCCTGATGCGACTCGATCAGCCGGAATAGCTCCCTCATACTCTCGTCATCACCAACCAGGGTATTATCGACATCGGTTATCAGCAGACGGTGAACGGTGGTCAGTCTTTTACCAAAGGAAGGCTTACCGCCGGTACCTGTGGCGATGACGGGGGCCTCCTCCTCTTCTGCCATGATCCCGGGAAACAGCTCGCGGATCTGTGAGAGATACTTCTTGCAGTGGGCATGCCATGAATAGTGCTTGCGCACACCGTTGATGGCGTTGTTGGAACATGTTTCCCAGGCATCCTTGTCGACAAGAAGGGTCCGCAGTGCCGAAGCCAGGGCATCCGGATCACCGACATCGACGAGAATACCGTTGCTGCAATTCTCGACAATATCCCTGGGACCGCCCTCCCCGGTCGCAACGATGGGCAATCCGCAGGCGGAAGCCTCGATCAGTGTGATGCCAAAGGGTTCAATCAGTGCCGGATTGACGAAAACTCCCCGTGTTTCGGCGCAGAGCCGGTAGAGTTCCGGGACCTCCGTGGCAAAATCATGTTTCTTCGGTATCGCCAGTTTGCCATAGAGGTCGTATTTGTCCATGTGCAGCAGCATATCTGTGAGAACCTGTTGTTCATTCTCCTCCATCTTTCTGATGTTGCTGCGTATGCCGGCAAAGATGGCAAGATTGGCTATGGCCTGCAGATCCTTATCAACACCGTAGGCCTTGATGAGGCCGGTAATATTCTTGCGGTGATCCGGTCGACAGAGAGCCAGGATAAAAGGTTTCTCCGGCTTTGCCCAGAACCGGTTTAGCTCATTGAGTATGGTCAGCCGGGTCTGCTTGACCTCTTCGTTGAGCAGCTCACTGTCTATTTGCAGATCATAGTAAGGGTAAAACACCTCAAGGTCGATACCCGGTGGAACGACGGCAAAATTACGGTCCTTGCAGTTGTCGTAGAGGCCGTACTGTTTATCTATCTCCTGCTGGGTCGAGGTGACAATGAGATCGGCTTCGGTGATAATCTTTTCTTCGTGGGTGATGCGGGTGGACATTTTATAGTGACTGTTGATCCGTTTTTCGCTCAGACCATCGCCTAAAAGTTTGGCCTTTTTATTGCGGCCCATGGAATGGCCGGTGAAGATAAAAGGGGCATCGAAGGCATGGGCCAATTCCATGGCCACATAGCCGGCATCGGCATAATGGCCATGAAAAAGATCAGGAATCTGGTCCTGTGATTTGATATAGCGAATGGTATTATCGATAAATTCTTCCAGGTGAGGCCAGAGCAGCTCCTTGCGGATATATTTCTTACTGCCGCAGCGAATACGGACAATGCGGACCTTATCCGAGAGTTCTTCCATGGCTTTTCCATATTCAGGCGCCACCGACTTGCTCTCGATGCGACGAGTGAAAAGGTCGACCCGACCCACCTCACTCTGTTCCCCCAGAGTTTTGGCAAGTTCCAGGACATACTTGACCTGGCCGCCGGTATCGGCATCTACCCCCAACTCCGGCGACTCTCCCCGGATAAGCCCATGAATGCTAAAAAGGAGAATATACAGTTTCTTGGATTCCATTGTCGTATTCTTTAATCGCTTCAGTGGTTAATAATCAAAAAGCTGTTTGCCCCCATACCAGCCATTTTTCTGAAAGACGCCGCAAACCCATCCAAAGGGCCTGCTCTGCAGCCGTCCTGGCTGCAGACTCCCGTGAAAACACACAACACCCTGTATCATTTACAGTTGGCTCCGCTGAGCTGCAGGAGCGTTGTGATCAATACCGTATATCACCATGTGACCAAAGACCGGATGTTCATGAAACGTACCGACAAGGAATCTGCCGCCATTCCCACATCTGTGCATTTCCTTCCGGGTGCAGGGTTACTGGAAAGGCGGTGCTTCTCTTCCTATCCTATACTCTCCGTGTTCTCATTGCAAAAATTCCTGGGGTGATAGCTGCACTTGCTGCGGATATCAGACAGACCGGAACCGTATGCCGGTTTACTGCCACTGGTGTATATTTTTAACACTTCAGAAGAAAAAACAACCCCCTAGCCGTTTTCAAATACATCAGGGAACTCTACTCGATGTTGCCGACCGAAAACAAAGAGCCCAAATTCAAGGTGATATGAAATCGCCGGCGCTCACGGGGGTTTCTGGTAAACAGCAGTATCAGGCTTTGTCGCCATATTCCGAGATGTGCCTGGGTAGACGTTCATCACTGCCGTACATGAAGTGCTTCTCCATGTTTTCGGAATATCTCGAGGCGGGCGGCTTCTTGCCCATCGCCTCGGCGACCTCGCGTATATGCATGGGTGCCGAGCCGCAGCAGACGCCCTGGTATTTGACGCCGTGCTGATACGCCTCTTCGGCGAATGCGCGGATCTCATAACGATTGCACATCAGCGGATCGAGCGCCGTGGGAAAAGTGCGCCCATGAGGAGAAGGACAGGTGCAGCCCCTGCTGTCGTTGAGATTGAAGAAGGTCGGGCACTCTTCGGTCGTTCGGTAGGCAACAGGTAAGGCAGCCACGTGACAGGCAACACTGTTGCGGATCTCTTGAATATAGGGCATCATCGTCGCGGGGCCGCGAAAACAGTTCATACCGACCACCAGGGCCCCCCGCTGCTCCAGTTCTTTGCAGGTGTCGACGACCGTCCAATCGTCTCGCAGCAGGTTCTCCGCCATCGGCGCCAGGGTAATGACGGCCGGCAGACCGGTCTTTTGTATAACCTCAAGGGCACAGAAGGCTTCGGCGGCAAAATAAAAGGTCTCACCGACGAAAAAATCGACACCCTCCTCCTGGCCCCAGCCGACCATCTCCTCGAACATGGTCCGAACTATCTCCTGGGAAGCGAGATCACCAGGGTTCCAAATATTGGAGTTTGATATGTTGCCGGCCACCAGGCTCGGTTCTTCACCTTCGCCGACATCCTCGGCGACCTGTTTGGCAATGCGCAACGCCGCCCTGTTCAGCGGCTCAAGCAGCTCCTCTTTTTCAATTATTTTCAACTTTTCCCGGTGGGCGTTATAGGTAAAGGCCTGCATCACATCAGAGCCCGCATGCTGGTAATCCCTATGCAGCCGAATGAGGCTGTCTGGATGATCCAGGGCAACCTCCGGCACAAACTCCCCCGCCGTCAGATACCCTCGCCGCTCCATCTCGAACAGATATCCTTCGGCGCAGACAACGCCTTCCTGGTCCAGTCTCTCCTGCAAAGTACGCTTCGGTTTCATGTGCGTTTGTCCTCCTTTTATCCGCTTTCCAGCCGATTTTCTGCGGTTTCAATAGCCTTGATAACATAAGGGAAAAGGTTTTCAACTATGTACCGGTAGCCCTCTTCGTTGGGATGAATGGTGTCGGCCTGATTAAGAGAGCTTTCCGCGGCCACATCCTCGAGAAAAAACGGCATAAAGAGTACATCGTGCTCTGCCGCCAGCCGTGGATAGATGGCATTGAAGTGCGAAGTATAGTCGACGCCGAGATTCCAGACCATCTTCATGCCGGCAAAGACCGTCACTACGCCTTCTTCTTTAAGCCTTTTCAGGATTTTGTTAAGATTGGCCTCCACCAGAGCCGTATCAATGCCCCGCAGTCCGTCATTGGCCCCAATCTCCAGAATAACGATATCGGGATCTTGGCTCAATCTCCAGTCCAGACGGGAAAGCGTGCCGCTGGTGGTCTCGCCGCTTACCCCGGCATTGACGACCCGGTAGTTATAGCCCTGCTGTGTAAGTCGTTCTTGTAGAAGCGACGGATAGCTGGCTGCCAGATCGACGCCGAGCCCGGCTGTCAAGCTGTCTCCAAGGGCCACTATTTTCCCGGTCGCAACTTCTTTCCTGGGAACCGGCTCATCTGCCGTAATGGTCTCGCCATTGTCGCACCCCCACAATATGAGCAAGGCCGCGATTGACCAGAGAGAACGCTGTATTCTCCTTCTCATGCGGGCTATCCACCTCCATTTTCGCGCAGAAAGCGGGCCGGTTTCTGCCTGACGATGCTCAGCGAGCTGAGAAGACCGACAAACACAACCAGAAACACCGTCGCCAATACCAGCGTCGCTGTAGCGCTGACATAAGGTATATATTCAATTTCAAAAAAATAACGGCACAAAGCCCAGCTGCCGGTGTGGGCGACCACCAGAGCCACTCCCGCACTGAACACGCCTATCAACGAATTCTCGTAGAGAAAAACACGATAGACGAACGATTTTCTGCCACCGAGTATTTTATAATACACCGCCTCGCGCGTCCGTTCGAGCCTGGTGGCCAGAATCGAACTGACGAGAATGAGACCTCCTGCGGCCATGGAAAAGGAGGCGAAAAAATTAACGATACGGGAGAGCTTACCCATCAGTACCTCCAGATCCTCGGCCGTTTCTGAAATATTTATGAAGCTTATATTGGGATACCTCTCAACAATCCTGCTTTGCAGAGCTGCTATCTTGTCCTTTTCCATATTGACGGCACTGAAAAAGGTCTGGGGAGCATCCCTCAAGGTGTCGCCCGGGAAGACAAAGTAGAAGAAAGGATAGAGCTTGGACTTGGTCCGGGTACGGATGCTTACAACCCGGGCTTCAACCTCCACTCCCTGAATATTAAAAAGAAGAACGTCACCCATGTCGATATCGCCCATTTGCGCGACGGTGTCGAGAATCGAGACATCCAGCATATCACCGCTGCCCGCCCCGGTGAAAAGGTTTTCCCCCTCCTGCAGCTGCTCGTCTTCGAGAAGGCCGTCCCTGTAGGTCAGGTTGAACTCCCGGGCAAAGTTATCGCGTTTTTTGCGCAATTCTTCGCTACGATTGATGGCCTCACCGTTGATGGCCTGCAGCCGGGCCCGGATTATGGGAAAGAGCTGCGGCTTTTCCTCGAAGAATTCGACAAAGCCCTGGCGCTGGTCCAGCTGGATATCCAGGGAGAAGAGATTGGGTGCATTGGCCGGATACGACTCGATGTAGGTATCGTGGAGCGTATGTTCCATCAGGTAAATGACAAAAAGCAGCGACAGGGCCGAAGCCAGTGTGATGATCACGGAACGGCTGGCATTACCGGCACGGGTCATGCTCCTGAGTGCCTGACGCAGGGAAAGGGTTTGCAGATTCAGCCGCAGCGCCATCTTGACCAGCAGATTTGCAACAAGGGAGATCGCGGCGATAAAAGCGAGAACAGCGGCGGTAAACAGCAAACCAAGGCGGGTATCCTCAAGCTGGGCCGTGATCAACACAGCGATCGCGGCGGCGGCGATGACTATGGTCAAATAAAAAACGCCGTCCCGGCGACTGGAAACGTTCTCTTTCCTGAAGATGGCCACCGGCTTGATATTGCGCAATCGATAGAGAGGTAAAAAAGTGAAGAGCAGCACCACCGTCAGACCTAGAAGCAGCCCTTCGCCCAGATCGACCATAGCAACCGAGGTTGTACCCTGTACAGGTATGAGCCCCCGGAAAAGCATGGGCAGAGCATGAGCTAAAGCAACTCCTGCGCCCAGGCCGAGCAGAGCCCCGACAAGGCCCAGCCCCAACACCATGCACACATAGTGACGGTAGAGGAAAGCCGTGCCGGCGCCTACGCTTCTGACCACGGCAATGGTCTCCTGCTTTTGCCGGATAAGGGCGGTAAGGCAGCTCTGCATTCCCAGGCCGGCCAGCAACAGGGTAAAAATGGCGATAAGCGAGAGAAAAAAAAGTAAATTGTCAAAAAACCGTTTAACCCCGGACCCTTCCTCACGAAAGGTGTTGACCCGCTCCTGGCCGGCAATGGCCTCATCCCGAAGCCCTGCCGCCACCGCCTGCAGATCGCTGCCCTCCGGTAATGCCAGAAGCATTTCGTATTTGATGCGGCTGCCCTTGCCGACCAGATCGATCACATCCAGATCCGCCGCCGCAACAAAGACCCGCGGGCCGAAATTGAGGACACTGACGGGACTGTCCGACTCATGGACGACAGTGTCGACTATGCGCAGGCCGCCGCTGCCGATCTGCAATACATCCCCTCTCTCCAGCCCAAGCCTGGTGAGCACATCTTCGGCGACGATGGTGGTGCCGGGCTGAAGCCGTTCGCGCAGTTGCCCTCCCGATCCCAGCTCCACTTTGCCGTAGAGGGGGAAGTGTTCATCAACGACCTTTATATCCGCCAGCAAAGTGGACTGCCGGCCTGCGCTCCTGACAACCGAGTAGAATTCATGAATCATCGTCGAGGCAATGGACTGGTCGCGCTCTTTGAGCAAAGCGACCTTGTCTGTCAGCCCCGGCGACAGGGGATAGTGGGAATGGAGGATGATATCACCGCCCTGCAGCTGTCGCGCATCCCGGAAAACAGACCTGTTGACCCCGTCTTTGAAGCTGTTGAGGGCCGACATGGTCATAAGCGAGAGCATGACGCAGAGAACGAAGAGCAGACTGTGCCGCCAGCCATGGACGAGCTCGCGGAGCAGGAATTTTCTATTGAAAGCCGTTTTGATCATCTTTTGCTGTCAGTGTTGCAGACGTATCTCTTTTGCCTCCATCCCGCCACGTTCTTCCGCCGGGTGGTCCTCTCTCTCCTTTACCAGTCTGCCGTCGTGCAGGTTCAAGATACGTTCCGCCAGAGCGGCGATTTCGGGACTGTGGGTTGCCATCACCAGCGTGGTATTACTCTCCCGCTGCATCTCAAGAAGCAAACTGACGATCTCCCTGCTGTTTCTGGAATCAAGATTGCCCGTCGGTTCATCGGCAAAAAGTATGGGGGGAGTGTTGACCAGTGCTCGACACAGGGCGACACGCTGTTTCTCACCCCCTGAAAGCTGCTCGGGAAAATTATGGCTCCTCTGCCACAGGCCGACCCTTTCCAGCAGACTCCGGGCCCTCTCCGCCGCCCGTTCATCTCCTGCCAGCTCTGCCGGAAACATCACATTCTCAAGGGCGTTAAGCGATGGAACCAGATGAAAATCCTGGAAGACAAACCCCGTGGTCATGTTTCTTATCTCGGCCAGCTGATCCTCATTGAAGGACGTGATATCCTCGCCGGCGAGAAATATCTTACCGGAAGTAGGTCTGTCGAGTCCGGAAAGAAGGGTCAAGAGAGTGGTTTTGCCACTGCCGCTGCTTCCGGTGATGACAACGAATTCGCCCTCCTTCACCTGCAGTGAGACCCGGTCAACCACGGCTATCTGACGCTCGCCGATGGTATATAATTTTGTTATGTCCTGTGTTTCCAGTATGTTCATATTTTTTTGTGTTGAAGTTGCGGCACGACGGGATATGTCCTACTCCTGGACTTTTTCTAAATCATCGCAGCAACCATATTTTTTCTATTCTTATGGGTACCTTGAAAAATGGCCTTATGTTGTTAGCTACTGCTATATTGTGCCGGTGCCTATTATGATAAGCATAGTTAGCCAAATTACGACTCTGGCGAAAATGACCTGCCGGCGAAAAAATGCAGCACTCCGGTTTATTGCTGGCTGCTTCTGCACTACAGTGATGAAAGACGAAGTCGATAGAGCATCTTGACATACACCCGGGAGCATTGAGGGAACAAAATGGCAAACATGCGCATTCTCCTCCTTGAAGAGCACAAATCCACCCAGGAACTGCTGCTGCACGGTCTCACCAAAATCGGCCATAGCGTTGAAGTTGTTGACAACGGTCATCAGGGTTTTCTGGAGGCCACCGCCAAGTCCTATGATGTTATCATCAGCGACATCTCCATCCCCCATTGGGATGGATTCAAGTTCATAGAGGCTATGGAAGTTGTACGGCCGCAGCTGCCCATCATCGTTGTCACCCCCGCCTCTACAGACCCATCCCTCGTGCAACGGCTCCACGGTTACAACAGTATCGTCCGGGTATTGAGCAAACCCGTCGATATCGATACAATTATCGAGACATTGGCACCGCTGCATTCCCAGAAGAACAGCAGGCTTAATAAAATGGCCCGCATCGTCGCCACCATCGGTCCAGCCTCCTCATCGGAAAAAATCATCGGACAGATGATTCTTGCCGGTATGGATGTTGCCAGGCTCAACTTTTCCCACGGCAGCTACACCGAGCACGAAAAAGCCCTGACCGCCATACGCAAAGCAGAAGAACTCTGGGAAAAACCTGTGGCGGTACTGGTCGATCTCTGCGGTCCAAAGATCCGGACCGGCGCCATGAAAGACGGTTCCATCGAGCTGAAGGCCGAGGAGATGATCACCATCCAGGCAGATAACATCCTTGGCACCGAAGAAAGATTTTCCACCATCGTCCCGGAAATCATTGGCGATCTGAAAAAAGGAGACCCCATACTTCTCGACGACGGTCTTCTCGAACTGCGGGTCGTGCGTCCCGGAGAGGAAGAGGTGCTCTGTGAAATCGTCACCAGCGGCCGACTGTACTCGCACAAAGGCATGAATCTCCCTGAAACCCGGCTGTCGCTGCCGAGCGTTACCGAAAAGGACTGGCAGGACCTGGAATGGGCTCTGGCTCATCAGGTGGACTATGTCGCCCTTTCCTTTGTCCGTTCAGCCAGGGAAATACTGGACATCAAACACTATATTTCCGTCTCGGACAAGCCTGAACTGCGGGTTGTCGCCAAAATCGAAAAGCCGGAGGCCATACGTAATCTCAACGACATAATAGAGGCATCGGATGCCGTCATGATCGCCCGCGGCGATATGGGCGTGGAACTCCCCGCCGCCAGAGTCCCGCGCATGCAGCAGAAAATAATAGACCTCTGCTGGCGCCGCAACACTCCGGTCATCACCGCAACCCAGATGCTCGACTCGATGACAACACGTTCCCGTCCGACCCGTGCCGAAGTAACCGACGTCAGCGTAGCCATTCAGGAAGGAACCGATGCCGTCATGCTCTCCCAGGAAACGGCAACGGGATATGATCCGGTAAATGTGGTCAGAACCATGGCCTCGATTATCTGCGAGGAGGAATCCCACGCCAAATTGAGCATGAGCCACTTTCAGCAGCTGGCCCGGGAAACGGGCGTTAACCCGGTGCTGACAGCAGCCGCGGCCTTGAACACCACCAGGGCGACGATTCTCTTCGATTTCCAGGGAACACTCTACCCAACCCTTTCCAAATGGAACAGGAAAGTGACCTCCATCCTTATCACCGGCTCCGTCCAGATAGCCCGCCATGCAAGTCTGTATAAGAATATAGTACCGCTGCTCATAGACCCGCAGCTCAAACGTTCGGAACTCCTCGGCAGAGCGCTTGAATGTGCCAGGCTCGGCGGCTATGTCCAGTCTGGCGACATCGTTGCCGTCATCGAAGGCGAGTACACAAACGAAAGAAATATCAAACAGATAGGAACGCTACAGCTCATCAAGGCCTAGTACGGACATTTGATGAAATTGGCTGACGTATCATTTTTTTACCTGCTTACCCCTGAAACTCAGCCCGGCCAATTATTAGAAGACAGGGGTGCTCTTTTCACGGGCGTCTGCTGCACTGGACGGCTGCAGTCGATACCCCAGGGATGGGTTCATGGCGTACCGGGAAAAGAGTATCCCTGTCTCAGACCACGTTGCTGAGAATAAGGGGGGATCAAAATTTTTTCCTGATTACCACTGAAACTCAGCCCGGCCAATTATGGGGAGGCAGGGTGCTCTTTTCACGGGCGTCTGCTGCCTGGACGGCTGCAGTCGAGCCCCCAGG
>CAKZOA010000272.1 GCA_937132035.1 uncultured Desulfobulbaceae bacterium
TCCCATAATTGGTTAGGCTGAGTTTTGGGAGTAATTATTTAGTATTATTGGTAAAAACACAATCTGTAAACCTCTCTTTTTCCTCTGGTCCATTTTTCTACGCCTCAACGGAGGACCATTTTTTCATAGCAAAAGTCAAAAATTGTATTTATGCGACAGGAAAAAGAGTTCCCTGGCAAAAAAGTGGTATGCACGTCATGCGGGCGATAGGATGGGAGGATGTTGGTATGTCGGGTGCCTGGGCCTGGAAGGATGGCTGGGGAGTGTTGGCAGCGGAAGGTCGGGGGGCCCTCCAAGAGGTATGGACAATCAAGATGGGGGGATTGAAAAGAAAACGAGAATTTTTTCAAGCTGGCAGGACAGTCACACATTCTATGTAGTTGCTATTCATCGAATTCCCGCTCTTCTGGCAAGGAGTATTCACCGGCAAGGTCTTCTTCAAAAGCGCTACTCGGGTCAAACATGGAATCCAAACTGGAAAGAATCTGCGGAATAGTTTTGGCGATCGTAAAAAAGCGGTTGCCTATCATTTCTCATCTCCAGAGGCAACCGCTACAAGGGGCTGGGGGGATGCACGGTCGACGCAAGGGAAGCGTGAACCAGGCGAACCTCCGTAGAGGTTAGAGAAGCTTCATTGGGTATTGTTGGTCTTGATGACCTGCGCCTGCTCGTGGAGTAGTCTGGATAACTCCCGGAGTCTGGCGGTAAGGGTGGTAAGGTCCGACTCTTGGCTGAGACTTACCCGCTCGAGTCTTGCAAAGCTTTGCCTGTTGGCGTGCAGGGCCTTATCGATGTGGGTAACCTTGTTTTCGAGTTGGTCGAAGTCTTGCGCCATGCCGGCGACGGCCTTACGAGCCTGGGTCTTAGTCGTGCTGAGCATTTCCCTTCGGGAAAACGTCTCCTCTATGAATTCTCTGGAGAGAAGGTCGGAGTAGCTGTCAATGGTATCCAGGTTGTTGAGCAGTGGTGCGTTCATGTTTTTTCTCCTTTGGTGTGGTCTGTTATTTGCTTGCCCCCCACTCGGGATTCTGCATGTGCTACTTACAGGTGATGTAGTTTGCCGGCGAAGGTGGAGCGGGATTCTCCTTTTTTGTTTCGAGCCTGCTGCCAAGCGTTCGAGTATCAATTCTCACGAGCGAAAAACAGCGAATAGGGAGACAGGTTACGGTGCGCGATTACACGCAGAATCCTGAGGCGAAGGCCTCTATCCGCGAATGGCTGTTGTGCGCACAGCAGCGGATATACCCTTATCCATCTACGAGGATATTTTAGAGAGCTGGAATCCGGTTTTGCATCAAGGCAGGAACTCGCATCAGCGGAGCGCCAGCTAGACGTTCTTTTTGCAAAGGCTGAGCGGTCGATAGTGTGGTAATCTGTTAGTGAATCGACCTTTAATAATTACGGCCAGGAAAAGTTATCCAGCTGTGGCAGCAGTGACTGTCCGGGATGAGTGGTTACACTACAGAAAGCCAAGGAGTCCCTTCAGCCATACTCAAAAGGAGGAAATATGAACATCGGATTTATCGGCATGGGTATCATGGGCAGCCGCATGGCCTTGAACCTGTTGGAGGCGGGCAATGATCTCACCATCAGTAACCGTACCCGGGAGAAGGCCCAACCTCTGCTGGACAAAGGTGCACGATGGGCCGAATCTCCTGCGGAGCTGGCAGCGGCCGTGGATATTCTTTTCACCATGCTGTCCACCCCGGCCGCGGTCAGGGAGGTGGCAAGCGGAGAAAATGGATTTCTTCAGGCGATGCCCAGGGGCGCTCTCTGGGTAAACTGTACAACGGTCGATCCGGATTTCGCCCGGCAGATGGCTGGTCTGGCCGCGGCTCAGGGCGTCGGCTATCTCGATGCCCCGGTTGCCGGCACCAAGGGCCCTGCCGCCAGCGGCGAGCTGGTCTTTCTGCTGGGTGGCGACGGCGCCGATATCGATACATGCCGGCCGTATTTCGACTGTATGGGCAAGAAAACCGTGCATCTGGGTGATGCCGGCATGGGGTCTTCCATGAAGATGCTTTTTAACCTGATGCTGGGTTGCACCATGGCGGCGTATAGTGAAACCCTCGTGCTGGGCGAGGCCTTTGGCTTCAGCAAGGATGATGTCGGCAAGGTTTTACTCGATGCCCCGGTTACCGCCCCCTTTCTGAAAATGAAGCATCCGCTCATCACCGAGAACAATTTTGAGGAACACTTTCCCCTGTGCTGGATGCGAAAGGATCTCCATCTCGCCGCCGATGCCGCCTACAGGAACGGGGTTGCTCTGCCGGCCTTGAATTCCATAAAAGAAATCTACGGCCTTGCTGAAAAGCAGGGGCTCGGGAGAAAGGATTTCGCTGCCGTATACACGATGCTGGCCAAAAATGGATCCGGCGACAGCTGAGAGAGCAGGACTTGTCCGGCACGCATGCTGAAACCATTTTCAGGCCAATTCGGAGAAATTATTACAAGTACTTCATGACCCGGCAAGCCGGAGAGGAGAACGATGAAGACAAGCAACTCTGGAAACGGCGGACAGCCAGGGAACGGCAAGGCCATCTATTCGTTTATGGACGCGGTGGCGGGTGAAGCCGAGCAATATGCCCAAGATCATACTTCGCCCATGTCTCCGCTTCTCGAAGAGATTGAGCGCTACACCCTCCAAGAAACCGACTATCCCAGCATGCTCACCGGCCGGGTGGAGGGGCGCTTTTTGCAGTTGCTTGTTGCCTTTTCCGAGGCCCGGAATGTGGTCTATGTAGGTCCGTTCACCGGCTACTCCGCCTTGGCCATGGCTGAAGCGCTGGCACCCGACGGCAGGGTAGTGACCATCGAACATGATTTCGCCAATGCCGAGCTCGCTCAAGCCTTTTTCGACAGGAGTCCCCATGGCGGCAAGATCGAATTGCGGCGGGGCGAGGCCATTGATATTCTCAAATCCCTGCCGGCCGGAGCAACCGATATCGTCTTCATCGATGCCGACAAGGCCAACTACCTGTGCTATTACCACGAATCAATGAGGCTGCTGCGGGACGGCGGTCTTATTATCGCTGACAATGCCCTGTGGTACGGCAGGGTCTTTGAACCCGAAGATGAGGACAGTAAGGCCATGGCCCTCTTCAACGAAGAGGTGAACGCAGACGATCGGGCGGAGAAACTCTTTCTTACCCTTCGCGACGGCATCTACCTGATCAGGAAAAAAAGCACTTTGAGGTAAGGACTTCCCCTGTCGCATCCGGCAGACATCTCAACGTGTGAAAAACAGAGCTTTACATACCTGGAGAAGTTGATGTGAGACAGATATGAAAATCGACCTTACCAGTCATCCCGATCCTGATATTTTTGATGACAGAAAGAGATATATTCTGTGGTTTTGCCTGGCAATGGCCTGTGTCGGCATAGCAATAGGTGTCGGCGTATTTGCGGTGCTTGGCAACTCCGGCAACTCAGATCGTATTGGAGATTGGGCGCTTGGCATTCTGGTGGCGTCGGCGGTTGCTGTCACCTGGTCGGGGAATAAGCTGCAGGGGTATAAAAAACTCTTTCCCCCGCAGGCTGAAAAGTTGCATCAATTGCGAAGGATGCATCCCGCAATTGAGCAATACTGTTCCGAGGTGGAAGTCTTGGGGAGACGGACTATACGGGCTGAATACGAGGCCTGCCTCGAATATTCCGAAAATAATTCCGAGATGGCCTAGCCAGTCGGAGAAAACGCCTTGACCTTAAAAAAAGGCAATTCTCCGGCACCCTCCCCGCGACTGGAAACCAAAGAGCTGCGAGGAGGCGGATGCCCTGTCAAGAGAGAAAGAATCCTTACTATCGTCAATTTACAGCAGGACTTGTTTTTTACCTCTTGTGCTTTTCGTCGATATGCCAGTTGGGATGATGCTGTCTGGCATAGTCACTGTCTACTTTTCCGGAGAACATGGAAGGGATCAATGGTCTGTGGCTTTTAAGCAGCAGCGCTGCAACATGTGCAATGAACAGCATCATAAATAGTACGCCGACTATGGTATGAGTAAAAGCAATCAGCTGCAGCAGCATGGGGTCGAGAACAATAGCTCCAAGATTCTTGTAGGACTTTACAAGGCCGGTTATTACAAGAAGAAGGGAGGCAGAGCCAATGATCGCATAAATCACACGCTGCTTGGCCTGAAACTTTTCATGCTGCGGTTCTGACGCTAATCCCGCCATGGCAAGAAACCCTTGTACCGATTCCCGCAGGTCGCCTTTCCTGGGAACTATGCCGAACTCTTTGCGGCGAAAATGGTAGACCAGGTGAAAAGCGATGGCAGCGGTAAAGACGACTGCTGCGAGATAATGTATCAGCAGGGTGATCTCAAAATCACCGGACCAGGAAAGACCCGGGATTTTAATAATATTGTAGCGTTTATACATCGGCATCTGGCCGAAACCTGAAAAGAGCAATAGAATACCGCTGCAGGCTACCAGCCAGTGGCTAAGACGAACGATGCCCGGATGTCTGTGGACTTTCTGCATGATTATTCATCCTCCTTCTCTGTTTTCCAGCTGAGGCCTATTGCTGCAGCTATACCAAGAAGGGGGGAGATCATAGTGAGATATGCCCAGCTTTTTTGTTTATCGAGCATGTTCTCCGGTTTGTTCATGCGGACGATTTTTTTTCTTTTGCCTTCCTGCGCCTGTTCGGCAAGCGCCTGGTCGATTTTTTCAAAGGAGACCGGGGAAACATAGAGGGTTGAGGTTCCGCCATTTTCATCCATACCGTAGATATCACCATCATACTTCTCACGAAGCTCTCTGGCGCGGGTGTACATCTCCTGCCGTTTGCCGATCTGCATGGCATTTTTGGGACATGCTTCAATGCATAGCGGTGTCTCGTCTTTTTTGAGACGGTCTCGACAAAGATCGCACTTAAACATCACCCCTCCGCCCACCGGTAGATACTTCTGCCAGAGGGTGTAGATTCCTACGCCAGCCTGCCTCTGGGGTACACTCCATGGGCAGACAGTCCGGCATTTGGCGCCGCCAAAGCAGAGGCTCTCGTCAATATAGACGGGGCCCTCGGCAGTCTTGTGATTGACGCCAAACGGGCACAACTTGGTACAGGGCGGATTGTCGCAATGCATGCATCTTCGTGGAATAGAGATCGTCCGTCCTTCTACTTCAACCTGCTGAACAAAAATCCAGTTGTAGGGGGTAAAGCGGTCATGAAGATGACGTTTTGTCGACCAGTCCTCATGTTTTTTCTGAGGCCAATAGTCTCTGAGCTGGCTTTTCGGCGGCTCAGGAAAGGAATCTTTTCTTCCCTCGCGGCATGATGCTGCGCAAAGCGGTGCAGGCTGGCCTGCACAGCCGTCGCATTTGCCGAGGTCGATGAGTGTTGCATACGAAGAGTCACTGGGAGCGGCCTCCACAGGAACAGTTGGTAAAAATGTCAAAGCCCCGGCAGCTGCGCCGCCGGTTATAAAGGTTCTGCGGTTTACTTTCATAACACCTCCTGATTGTGTTTTCGCCCATTACTATACTCAGGATAGATGCTATTTTCAAGTTTAATTTAATAACTAAATTGTAAATTACTGGTAAAGGTCTGACCCGACTATTCCATGTGTCTGCTGAGTTTGTAGTCCAAGCATCAATGGTGCAGCTGTACCAATATGTTGTAAGTGACCAACTATGTATGAAATAAATTTGTCAGGGAGAGGGGTGGTATTTTTGATTGGTGATCATCATTCGGTACATTTACCGCGCTAGGGGTATCAGGCAACACCGACTCTCAGAACAGGATGAAGAGTTTATTCATGGAAGACGATTGATGCCTGCGAGGATCACACAGAAATGCATGCGGTTGATTTTGGTTCGCTTTCCGGGAGGTTTCTGCGGCAGTTGTTGTGAAGAGGGGAGAGAAACCTCTGTCGATTCTTTCTGCTGGTGGTTGAATGGGCTCCCGGGCATAGACGCGGTCTTTCCTGGGAGCCCATTCCGCCCGTCTTGAAGCAGGAGATGCCAACTCTGCTCAACCCCATGACGCACATGCTCTACTGTATCAATCCGGTTAGTCCGTAGATAATCAGATAAGCGGCTACTATATAATTGAGGAATTTTGGAACAACCAGAATGAGTATTCCGGCAACCAGCGATAAGAGCGGTTGCAAGGCCATGTGAAAAGTCATGGTATCTCTCCTTTTCATGAGTGGATATTGAAAATGCTGGTGGCAAGCACTTACAATCTCCGTTAATGGATATGTATCAAAACACTGAATCTTTTAGTCTTTCTGTAGGTCTTCACCTGCCTCCTCAAGCTCCTCGCCGGTCTCTTCAGCCGCTTCCTCCAGGGCATCACCCGCCTCTTCGATCCCTTCTTGCGTTTCCTCGACGGCCTCATCTATCTGCTCTCCTGTTGTTTCTGCCGGTCCCTCGTTCTCACAGGCGGTAAAGGTGAAAAGAGCCATGCCGCAGAATAGAAAAATGAGAGCTTTTTGTATCGTTTTTATCATGTCTTACTCCGTGATACGATTTTACCCCAACGGGTAAAACCAGGTGAATGTTCAGAAGGTACTTTTCTAGAAAGCCTTCGTTCCTGTTAGTCCTTTCAAAAAGAATGCCATTAGAGGTTGTGTTCGTCGATGCTGTGTTTTTCATATGTATATGCAGCGAGATGAGGTTTGTCCAGGGGAGTGCTTGGGAGGGGAGGGTGCCGGTGGCGAGGCGGCCATGAAGAATCCATGTCCGATTTTACAGGACTTGCCTCGTCCGGCAGGAATGACGGGGGATACAACATGGTTTCACTGAAAAAGGAGATACGGTCCCGGGTGTTGGGGGACAGAGGTACCCATTACGACCAGAATATTCCCCATGTCCCTTCATCCCACCGGGTCTGCGCCTTCGTCAGGGGGTGATCTTCGGGAATTCAGCATTGAGGCTGTCGTCTCGATTACAGCGTGCTGTCACCGTTTTTATTCCAGCTTGCCGCAATCTTCGCGGCATTGGCCTTGATCTCATCGACTGTCATCTTCGGTGTGTACAGGGAGGAGCCGAGTCCGAACGCCGAGGCGCCTACGGCATGATAGTTGAGCCAGTTTTCGGCATCGATACCTCCCACCGGAATAACCATGGTAGTTGGCGGCAGCACGGCAAGCATGGCTTTGACTATTGCCGGACCGATCATTTCGGCGGGAAAGAGTTTCAGGGCATCCGCCCCGGCCTGGAGCGCCCGGAAGGCCTCCGTCGGGGTAGCCACACCTGGAACGGACACCAGCCCAAGGGCTTTGGTTTCGGCAATGATCTTGGTATCGCAGTGCGGCGAGACAATGATCCGTCCGCCGGCTGCCTTGACAGCATGAACCTGTTCTGTTGTGGTTACCGTGCCTGCACCAATGAGGAGGTCTGGGAATTTCGCGGCCATCCGTTCAATGGAGATGAGGGCATCTGGTGAATTAAGCGGTGTTTCGATAACCGTGAATCCGGCATCTGCCACCACCCCGGCACAGGAAAGGGCGAACTCCGGGGTCATGCCGCGGGTTATGGCGATGAAAGGAAACCTCTGCAGATATTTACGCAACATAGTGCTCACCTCCTCTTAGATGATGTTGGCATGTCTGGCTATGGTGAACAGTCCCCGTGCGGCCATATGCGGGGAAGCCGCCAGCCCGGAAAGGCCGCAGTATTGAAGTGCTCTGCAGTAGACGCCCGTCAGCTCTTCGCTGCCGATTACAAGATAGGGGAGAGATCCGGCAAGACGAAGCTCCCCGGCCTCTGCTATCTCGGCACCGATAAGAATCCCGGAGAGAAAACCCGCCGCTTTCTCACCGCTCATCTCTTCGAGGATGCTTTTTACCCGCACCTGGAAAAGGGAGGCCAGCAGGCCGCGGTGTGTGGCTTGCAGATGGAATCCCTCTTTCACCCCCAGCCGGAAACCCTCTTCTGTCCACTCCGTATGCGGCAGCGCTCTGAGGATGGTTGTTCGAGTGAGGGCCTGGTAAATATCACCGGTCATAAAGGTGCAGAATCGTGAAATAGCGCCATCCTGCATCTGCACCCATTTGGAGTGGGTCCCCGGTAAAATCACCTGCCGTGTTTCCGCTCCTTCGAGGCCCGCCAGCTGGCACTCTTCGCCCCGCATGATATCCGGTGTGGGCCGGCACTGTTTGACGCCGGCAACAAAATGAATGGTTCCCGCAGCCTCGGAGTGCAGCGGCACCAGGTGGGCGGCGAGGTCTTGCGGCCGGACGGGACATTCGCAATAGCCGGTTTCCACCCATCCCTGGCGACTGGTGATCATCCCCGAGGCAATTACCGGCATGCCGTGGGTATACCCGGCAAGTTGATGGAGATGTTTTTTGAGGACCTCTTCAAAACCGCGGTCTTTTCTATGAAGTATTCCGCTGTCGCTGGACAGTGAGTTTTCGATTGTACCGTCTTTATCCAGAAGGTACGCCCGGAAGGAGCTGGTTCCCCAGTCCAGGACAAGCAGATCCGCCATGACAGCCTCGCAGTTTTTGGTTGACGATTATTAACGAAACGGTGTACACCTGTTTATATAGCACAAAAATAGTATTTAATCGTTAAGAAAAAATACATAGCGACTTGGGCTGACCGGCTTATGACCATGAAAATCACTTCCTACTCCACCTGGATTGTACCGCCACGCTGGCTTTTTCTCAAAATCGAAACCGATGCGGGCATTGTCGGCTGGGGGGAGCCGGTACTTGAGGGTAAGGCACATACCGTTGAGACTGCCGTTGGCGAGATGATGGAGTATCTCATCGGTCGCGACCCCTCGCATATCGAGGATATCTGGCAGATACTCTATCGTGGCGCCTTCTATCGCGGCGGCCCCATCCTGATGAGCGCGCTTGCGGGAATCGACCAGGCGCTCTGGGACATCAAGGGAAAACGGTATAATGCGCCCGTTCATGACCTTATCGGCGGTCGTTGTCGGGATTCAATCCGCATCTATCAGTGGATCGGCGGTGATCGTCCTGCCGATGTGGGCAAGGCTGCGCTTGAGGCCAAAAACAGCGGCAGCACCGCCATCAAGATGAACGGCACCGCCGAGATGCAGATTGTCGACAGTCACCAAAAAATCGATGCCCTGGTCGCCCGGATCGGGGCAATTCGAGACGCCTGCGGTCCCTATTTCGGCATCGGCGTCGATTTTCACGGACGTATCCACAGACCCATGGCCCGTCTCATCGCCAGGGAGCTTGAGCAGTTCAACCTGCTGTTCATCGAAGAACCTGTTCTCTCCGAACACCCCGAGGAGCTCCTGGAGATCCGTCGACACTGTAATGTTCCTATTGCCGCCGGCGAACGCCTCTACAGCCGCTATGATTTCAAGCGAATCTTCGAGCTGGGGGCAGTCGATATCATCCAACCCGATCTCTCCCATGCCGGTGGCATCACTGAGTGCCGTAAAATAGCGGCCATGGCCGAAACCTATGACGTGGCCGTCGCCCCTCACTGTCCGCTCGGCCCCATCGCCCTGGCGGCCTGTCTGCAACTCGACGCTGTGAGCTATACTGCGTTCATTCAGGAACAGAGCCTCGGTATTCACTATAACCAGGGCAGCGATCTGCTCGATTATCTCGACGATCCCGGCCTTTTCCACTACAGCGGCGGTTTTGTAGATATTCCCGACGGTCCCGGCCTGGGTATTGAGATCAACGAGAAGACGGTGATCGACAAAGCTGTCGAGTCCCATCGCTGGCGCAACCCGGTGTGGCGTCATGATGACGGCTCTGTGGCCGAATGGTAGTTTGAAAAGAGAGCGTTTCCTCAATGAAGAAGACAACCGGCCCTTTTCCTTTCAGCGATAACCAACAGAGAAAACATCCCAAGGTTCGCCGGCAGGTCATCGAGCATCTGCTCCATCGTGTTCTTTCCCAGTCGCTCAAGGTGGGGGAGCAGCTGCCATCCACCGGAGAGCTCTGCGACACACTGCATGTCAGCAGGACCGCTATTCGCGAAGCTGTCAGCGTCCTGGTTTCCAAAGGAATGGTAGCATCGAAACCGGGCGAAGGATCGACCGTCTTACCGCTTTCCTCCTGGATGCTGCTCGATCCGGAAGTCCTCTGCTGGTTGCGGGAAAGCGACATGGCCCCGTCGATCATAGAACATCTGGTTGAAATCCGACTGATCATTGAGCCGGAAGCGGCTGCTCTTGCCTCGATCAGGGGCAGCATGCAGCAGTTCATGGCCATGGACGAAGCGCTTGGCAGAATGGCCCTTGGAGAGAGGCAGCGCACACCTGAGAGCACCCAGGGAGACATCGATTTTCACAATATCATCCTCGATGCCTCCGGTAACATCTTCCTGGCCCGCATGAGGGATTTGTGCATGGTGTCCGTTGAGCTGGTGGTCCGGCTGACCTTCGAGAAGGTCCAGTGCGTTTCCAACTCCATCGACAACCATCGCAGACTCTACGAGGCCATTCGTTCACGAAAGCCCGAACATGCCCGGCGCGAAGCCCGGCGGGTACTGTGTAAAACAGTGCATGATCTTCAGGATCTCAACATCCCTTTCCGCCAGGATATTCTCGAAAATCTCGGTGGTGGCAACACATGAGTTCCAGAAAACAACACGTTGCATACTGTTCCGGCCGGCAGAAAGCCTTGCCGGAGCATCACAACCAACACCCCTTAAGGAGGCACCTATGTTGAAGAAAGTAGCGATCGGCGTGGCGTTGATGCTGGCCCTGGCTGCCGGCCCTGCGCTGGCCCAGAAGTATGAGTGGACCTTTCAGTCCTCGGATCAACCAGGCATTTTCATGTACCAGATGGCTGAAAACTATGGCAAATGGCTCAGTGAGATGAGCAAAGGGGAAATCAAGCTCTCCGTTGCCCCGGTTGGATCCGTGATCCAGTATAACGAAACTCTTGATGCCGTCAGCTCCGGCATCCTCCAGGGCGAATTCACCGACCCTTCCTATTTCGCCGGTCATGACCCTGCTTTCGGGCTCATCGGCAATACCGTCGGTGCCTTCGGTCATCCCTCCGAGGCCTTGAAGTTCATCAACTATGGCGGCGGCAAAGAAATTATCCAGAAGCTCTATGACAAGTATAACATCCACCTCGTCGGTGTCGTCATCACCGGAGTCGAGGCCTTCGTTTCCTCCAAACCGCTGCACGGTGTTGACGATCTCAAGGGTTTGAAGATGCGCGCTCCGGAGGGCATGGTACAGAAGGTATTTGCCGCCGCCGGCGCCGCCCCTGTCAACCTGCCGGGATCCGAGGTCTACACCTCGCTGGAAAAAGGCGTCATCGATGCCGCCGACTACACTCTTTTCAGCGTCAACCACAAACAGGGCATGCATAAGATTGGCAAGTATCCTGTTTTCCCTGGTTTTCACTCAATGCCGCTGCAGGTGGTCACCATTAACAAGGACATTTGGGACAGCCTTCCCGAAAATATCCAGACCATGATGGAAACAGGTGTCTGGCGTCTGGCCACCGAAGTCTACTTCCAATACGAGATGCAGGATTTGGCGGCAGCAGCCGAGGCCAGAGCAGAGGGTATCAAGATCTCTGACTGGTCGCTTGAAGAGCGAGCCAAGTTCCGCAACATCGCCAGGGAACAGTGGGAGACAGTCACCGAAAAATCACCCATTGCCAAGGAGTATGTTGATTCACTGGTCGAATTCATGAAATCGCAGGGACTGATGTAATTTCAACTGCAACAGCCCCAATACAACGCCCTGGCTGCACCCCTGCCGGGGCGTCTTTCATGGGAGGAGTACAGCCATGGGTGAAAAACCAGAAAAACCCGCTGCGGCAACAGGCAAGCCGATGTCATTACTCGATATCTGGATTGTCAGGGCCGGTAATATCATCGGCTGGCTCTATTTCGTGGCGGTGGTAATTTCCGTCTACGAGGTCATCATGCGCTACGGTTTCAACCGGCCGACATCCTGGGTCCACGAAACCACGCTGATGCTGGTCGGCATAGGCATGCTCTGGGGTGGATCCTACTGCATGGCCGAGGACCGGCATATCCGTGTTACCGTCATTCGCGACGCCATGGGGGTCCGGTTGCGCCGGATAGTCGATCTCTTCGTCGCCGTCCTCACTCTGCTCTTCTGTGCCGGACTTGCCTGGGCGGGATATGTGATGACCGAAAAGGCGCTTTTTGATCCAACCGGCATGTTCCGGCTGCAGCGATCAGGCTCCGCCTTCAACTCCCCGGCGCCGGCGGTGGTCAAGGTTGTACTGTTTGTCGTCGTGGTGCTCATGACCCTGCAGGCGGTGCAGCAGCTCTGGCAGAAAATCAAAACGCTTCGATCACCTTTGCCGGAGGCAAAAAAGGAAGGCACGGGAGGCAAAGGCAATGTTTGAACTCTCCGCTTTGGGTGTCGAATGGGGGACCTTCCTGCTTTTTGGCACCATGATCGTTCTTCTCATACTTGGCAAGCCGCTGGCGTATCTCACCGGTTTTGTCGCCATGTTTTTCGCCATCGGCTGGTTTGGTCCCAATGTATTGCCCCTCCTGACCAGCAGGATCTACAGCTTCGTCGGCGAGTATACCCTCATTGCCGTGCCCATGTTCGTGCTGATGGCTTCACTGCTGGATAAAACCAACATCGCTAAGGATCTCTACAACGCCATGCAGTTTTTCGGCGGACGGATCAAAGGCGGTGTCGCCGTGCAGACCCTGGTGGTCGCCATTTTTCTGGCCGCCATGAGCGGCATCATCGGCGGCGAGACAGTCCTTTTGGGGATGCTCGCCCTGCCGCAGATGCTCAGACTCGGCTATAACAAGAACCTCGCCATCGGCACGGTCTGTGCCGGAGGATCGCTGGGAACCATGGTCCCTCCCAGCATCGTGCTCATCATCTACGGCCTGACGGCCAATGTCTCCATTGGCGATCTTTTTACAGGGGCGGTGATGCCGGCGCTGATGCTTGCCAGTTTCTATCTTGCCTATATCCTCATTCGTTGTCATCTGCAGCCGGGTTTGGCGCCATCTCCCGGTGCTGACGAGCTTGACGACTCCCGTAGCCTCGGCAAAGTGATACTCGATATAACCGCTCCCGGCATTATCATCTTTTTCGTGCTTGGTTCGATTTATGGCGGTATCGCCTCGGTAACCGAGGCGGCAAGTGTCGGGGTAACGGCGGTACTGCTTCTGGCGGCACTCCGGCGTGAACTCAGCTTCTCCGTATTGCAGGGCAGCTTAGTCCAGACCATGCGGACCTGCGGCATGATCATCTGGATCGGTATTTCTGCCAGCGCGCTCATCGGCGTCTACAATCTCATGGGCGGTAACCGGTTCGTCCAGAATATGATCCTCGGGCTCGATGTCAGCCCGCTTGTTATCATTCTCCTGATGATGGGTATTCTCATTTTTCTCGGCATGTTTATGGACTGGATAGGGATTGCCCTTTTGACCATGCCAATCTTCGTCCCCATCGTTACAGGACTCGGCTACGACCCGGTCTGGTTCGGCGTGGTGTTCTGCATGAATATGCAGGTCTCTTTTCTCAGCCCGCCCTTCGGGCCCGCCGCTTTCTATCTTAAAAGCGTGGCCCCTCCGGAGATCAGCCTTGTCGATATTTTTGCCTCGGTGTGGCCCTTTATTCTCATGCAGCTGCTGGCGCTCTCACTGGTTGTTCTTCAACCCCAGATAGCGCTCTGGTTGGTCAACCTCTAGCCCGTGGATATGCCATGATACTGATCCTCATGGGTCCGATGGGATGCGGAAAGACAACGATCGGCAAACTTCTGGCCGGCCGCCTCGGCTGGCGCTTCGAGGATGGCGACGACTTCCATCCTCCCGGAAATGTTGCCAAGATGCAGTCCGGTATTCCACTGGATGACAGCGACCGTGAACCATGGCTCGACACTCTTGCAGAGATGATCAGCTCCTGCCAGACTCAAGGTGAAAATCTCGTCCTCGCCTGCTCGGCATTGAAGATCAGCTACCGCAACCGGTTGGGCATCGACCAGAAAAATGTCGTTTCGGTTTATCTCAGGGGCACCTATGAACTGCTCAGCAGGCGGCTCGATTCCAGGCAGCACCCCTATATGAAAAAAAGCTTGCTCGCCAGCCAGCTGGCAACACTGGAAGAGCCTGAAGCAGGGGTGAAGGTTGACATCGATGCTCCCCCTGCTGACATTGTCGACAACATCGTCACAATCGTTTTCACCTCCGACACTCCCTGATCATCTGCTATTGGGGGGAGATCAGAGGAGAGAGGCAAATATATTGAATCAGTAGCGAAGGGGAACATCTATGAAACAACATGATATAGGCATTGCAGGTCTTGCCGTAATGGGAGAGAACCTGGTTCTGAATATCGCCTCCAGGGGGTTTTCCGTCTCCGTGTACAACAGAAGCTATGATAAGACGGAACTCTTTCTTGAGGGCCGGGCACGGGGCAAAGACATTTCAGGTTTTGCCGCTCTCGAGGACTTTGTCAATTCACTCAAGGCGCCCCGGCGTATTCTTCTCATGGTCAAGGCGGGGGCACCGGTTGATCAAATGATAGAGCAGCTTCTGCCCCTGGTCGAGCAGGGCGATATCATCATCGACGGCGGCAACTCGCATTACGCCGACACCGAGCGAAGGACACGGTATTTGGAGAAAAGAGGTCTTCTCTATATCGGCACAGGCGTTTCCGGCGGCGAAGAGGGAGCGCTCAAGGGGCCGTCGATCATGCCGGGCGGTTCGCAGGAGGCTTGGCCGCATGTCAAATCTGTTTTCCTCGCTGCTGCAGCCAGGGCCGGCAACGATGAACCATGCTGCCGCTGGATGGGAAGCGGCGGCGCCGGACATTTTGTCAAGATGGTCCACAATGGCATTGAATACGGCGACATGCAGCTGATTTGCGAGGCCTATCAGTTCATGAACGATGTGCTCGACATGGGCCCCGCGGAGATTCAGACAGTTTTCAGCAAGTGGAACACAGGGGTGTTAGGAAGTTATCTTGTCGAAATAACGGCCGATATCCTCGATTACCGGGATGAGAAGGGTGAGCTGGTTCTTGACAGCATACTCGATGCCGCCGGCCAGAAGGGTACCGGCAAATGGACTGTCAACGCTGCCTTGGACCTGGGGGTGGTGCTTTCCCTGATTTCAGAATCGGTATTTGCCCGGGGCCTGTCAAGTTACAAGGAACTGCGTACAGCAGCCTCTGCCAGAATCACCGGTCCGACCTTTCGCTTCGATGGCGACAGGGAAGAGATGCTCAGGCTGCTTGAACACACTCTCTACACCGCCAAAATTATCTCCTACGCCCAGGGGTTCGACCTGCTCAAGGCCGCCTCTGAGGAATTTGACTGGCAGCTCGACTTCGCCGACATCGCCGAGATATGGCGCGGCGGCTGCATTATCCGGTCGGCTTTCCTCGATATCATCGCTGCCGCATTTCGAGATGATCCCGATCTTGAGCATATTCTCTTCGCGCCCTATTTTCAGAAGCAGATCAATGATAATCAGCAGGGCTACCGCACTATCCTGACAACGGCGATCCAGGCTGGTATGCCTATGCCGTGTCACGCCAGCGGGCTCGCCTATCTCGACGGCCTGCGCAGCAATAGGTTGCCTGCGAATCTCCTGCAGGCACAGCGCGACTATTTCGGCGCCCATATGTATGAACGTATCGACACGCCAAGAGGGGAGTGGTTCCACACCAACTGGACCGGCAAAGGCGGCGCCACCACCTCGACGGCCTATACGGGGTGATCGAGAGAGCTGGTTATTGTGGTGAGGATGATTGGTGGTATGTTCCAGGAGCCTTGTCGGAGAAGATAGGTGGTTGTAGAGCGCTTTTCACTGAACTTGAATGATTCTTATCCGGCTGCAGACAACTCCGTTGTCTATCATATCCCGCATTTATCATGAGTCTTCGCCATCTTTTTCTTATCCTGCTGGCCAATGTTGCCTGGGGATTCAATTTCATCGCCGGAAAGATCGGAGCAGATCATTTCCAGCCGCTTTTTTTTACCTTCATTCGCTTTGCTTTTCTCTTCCTGCTGATGCTGCCGTGGCTACGGCCGGCTCCTGGATACATGTGGCCATTGCTGAGAGTGGCGTTTCTCCTTGGTGTGGTTCATTTCGGCATGATGTTCATCGGCCTGGAGGCCGGGGGCAACATCGCCTCCATTGCCATCACCACCCAGTTGTATGTTCCCTTCTCCGCCCTGCTGTCGGCGATATTTCTGCGTGAACGGCTTTCCGTCCGCAAGACGGCGGCCATTATCCTCGCCCTTGGTGGGGTATTGATCATCGGTTTCGATCCCATTGTCTTCCGCCATCTCGATGCTGTTCTCTGGGTTACCGGTGCAGCCTTTGCCATGGCCGTGGCCACCATCCTGATGCGGCAATGCCCCAATCTCGGCGTCTTCAGACTGCAGGCCTGGATAGCATTGGTGGCATTCCCCTCGCTGTTGCTGTTGTCGCTGCTCTTCGAGTCGGAACAGTGGCAGCTGGCAACCACCGGCTCCAGACTGTCCGATTTCTGGGCTCCACTCTATTCGGCAGTGGGGGCATCCATCGTCGGTCATGGCATAGTCTATTACCTTCTCGGCCGCTATCCGGTATCGACGGTTACGCCACTCTTGCTGCTGGCTCCCATTCTCGCATCGCTGTTCGGCGTCCTCATCTACAACGATATCTTGGGTTGGAGGTTGATGGTGGGCGGATCGATGACGCTTCTGGGCATTTTGATGGTTTCCCTGCAGCAATCCAGGAAGAAAAGGGTGACGACGAAGCCACCGCTCCCGTAGTCTCGGGAGCCTGATACCTTCTCCCTGGCGGAGGCAAAGAGAGGAATGGCGTTTACATCTTGTCGAGGATCTTTGTCAGCAGCGTTGAAAGAGTTTGCGTCTCGGAAGGAGAAAGTTCCGCGGATATCTCCCGGGTAAAATCTTCATGGAAGCGATGATGCTCTTCAAACATTCTCTCGCCTTCTTCCGTGAGCACGACAAAATAGGACCGGCGATCGGTGTCGTGCGGCTTTCTGGCAACAAACCCGAGTTTCTCCAACCTGTCGATGCCTATGGTCAGTGTTCCGGTGGTAACTCCCAGCTTACCGGCGAGCTCTTTCATGCGAAGGTTTTTTTGGTGGCCGATGATCTCGATCGTATGCATCTGGGCCGGAGACAAACCACTGTCCTTGACGACGGAGTGTTCCCAGGACGATATTTTGTCATACAATTCAATTAATTGACGGGAGAGTGTTTCTATGTCCATATGATCAGGCAGGTCGAGGTTGTCAGGTTTGTTCTAGGCGGTAAGTCCTTGGTGTATACCGTAGCCCGAAAAGATAATGATGATACACCCGGCAGATCTCATAATGAAGGGCTCTATCCAGTTATTCTGGAGGCGATGGGCCATTTTGGTGGTCTTGAAAATCACAAAGATTACGGCTCCGACGGCTATTGCGGTTGAAACAGCATAGGTTCCGAAAACACTCATGGCAGCAAAGACGCTGCCGGAGTTCAGCGCGTATGAGTACATCACAGCAGCGGTTGGACAAGGAATTACCATATTGATAAACCCGATTGCAAACAGTGCCGGAGGAAGCAGCTTCCTGTTGCGGGTGAAGCCTTTGATTTTTGCCGCTATGCCTTGGTCGTGAGAATGATGGTGATGGTGATGGTGATGGTCGTGCTCATGCTCATGGCAATCATGTTCGTGGTCATGATCGTGACCATGCAGGATATGCGGGTCGTAAACGAGCAACAGTCCGATGACGACCAGCACCACCGAGGTGAGTATCTCAATCCATTTTCCGATCACAGCGGGCATGAGCAGTGACACGGCTCCGAGACCGGCGCCTAGCGCCAGGCAGGCCAAGGCCGTCCCGCCGAGAAACATCGCGGTCAGCAGGACCACACGCCTGCCGTTCTTTTCGCCGGAGACAAAAGGGGCCAGTACCAGCCAGGAGTGTCCACAGGGGTTTACGCCATGCAGGAGGCCCAGTACAAAACTCGATTGAATTGCTGCCACTAAAAGTGTTTCGATCTCCACGGGTATCTCTCTTTTACTAGAAACGCGCAGGCGCTAGCCCGGACATTATATGGTTGCAGGTCTGCTCGTCGAGCAGACCATCTCAACTGGTGAAATATTCGGACCAGATTACCAGGAAAAGTCTCATTGTCAAGTTGTTTGAGTGTCAAGCAACTCGTCATTCAAGATACGTCGAGGGCGACGTTTGCAACGTGCAGACATATCAGGCCATATTGCCTATGACGACGCACCCTTGGACGACTGCCATTATCCCAGTCGAATACTTGACGTTGCCCGAGGGTGTTACTGCCAGGTAACAGAAGAGGAAATGGTTTTTTGAGAATCCGGACAACCATTTCAGCTGATGGCATGCTTTCAAGGTGTAATACAGGGCTGATTTCCCTGTATTACGGGTGCCCCCGGTGACCATTCAGATTTCTGTTTAAAAAAACGGCACAAAAATTGTACAAGAGAGAGAGTATGGTGTAACACAGATTGTAAAAAGCGTACTCCGAGCCAACGAACCTACGTCATGCGATATGGTTCCCGGCCGAAAGGGTTGAACTGGAAACTGTTCCGCCTCCCGAACTGGAAAGGAGAAATCATGGTCAACGATCCCGTCTGTGCCGCATACGGCCTTCTACGTGCCGTGATGACGGTAGTCATAATGCGTGGAGACACCCACGCCAGAGTCATTACCTGCCTGCCACTCTCAGTCACCTGTGGTTGCGACCTTCTTCATCGTTGTTACTGCCCCGAAAAAGGCAGAGACCAGCTCCTTAGATGAGACTCAGGGCTTTTGAGAAGATAATCAGGGGGGAGAGCGAAGGCCAGTCTGCTTTCTCGGCAGTAAACCGATGCTGACACAGTGATAGAAAGCTAGCTTGAGTATGAGAATGTAACACAATTCAACAAAAAACAGGGGTCGAATTCCATGGGCCAACACTATCTGCAACAGAAAAACGACACACTCTCCATACACGAGGCGCTGGAGATCATTCGTGAAAACCTGCCGCGGGCAACCAGCGAAAGTCTTTTTCTAGAAAAAGCCATCGGCAGATACCTCGCCGAAGACATTTATGCCCCGGAACCGTCGCCGAGATACACCAATTCGGCCATGGACGGATTTGCCGTGCGCTGGCAGGACATCCTGGCAGTAACGGAGGACCACTCCGTTGCCCTTCGTGTCATCGGCGAATCGCAGGCCGGTGACCAGTTTGCCGGCATCGTCGGAGCTGGCGAGGCGGTGCGTATCAGTACCGGTGCGGTCCTGGCCGATGGGTGTGATACCGTGGTTCGTGTCGAGGACACCGAGGAGAAGGATGGGAGTATCCATATCAAGCATGTGCGTGCGCAGGGGCAGGATATCAGACACCGCGGTGAGGAATTCGAGCAGGGCGAACTGCTTCTTTCCCGGGGGGCGCGGGTGAATGCAGCCGCAGCAGCCCTGCTTGCCGGTGCGGGTGTGGCAAAGCTCAATGTCTACAAACCCTGCAGGGTTGCCATACTGGTAACAGGATCTGAGCTTGTATCTGTCGGAGAAGAAATCGCCGATGATCAGATCCGTGATTCCAATATGATCATGCTCAAGGCGGCGCTACAGGAGGCGGGTGCCGAGGTGGTGCGCTCCATCAGGGTAACCGATGATGCCCTGACAACCCAAAGAGCTATCGACGAAACCGTGGCGGATATTGTCATCTGCAGCGGCGGCATCTCTGTGGGACGGCATGATCATGTCAAGAAGGCGGCCGTCGACTGCGGCTACACACCATTGTTCTGGCGTATCCTGCAAAAACCCGGCAAGCCGCTCTATTTTGCCAGAAAAGGAGATATGCTTCTTTTTGGGCTGCCGGGCAATCCGGTCTCTGCTTTTATGTGTTTTACCCATTACGTCAAGCCGCTGATCGCCGCATTGAACGGTGTTGCTTTCGGCTGGCCGATGATTTCGGCAGAAGCCTCGGATGATATTGCCAATCAGGGCAAGCGGCCGAATATGGTCCGGGTGAAACTGCAGTGGCGGCCGAACAGTGGGTACTCTATTTCTCATGCCGCCCGACAGGGATCCCATATGCTCACTTCCCTTACCCGGGCGGACGGCTATATCATCCTCCAGCCGGGCCAGGTGGTTGGCAGGGGTGAGCGAATCGATGTCTACAGATACGAGTTCCTTCGGGAACCCATTTAAGAAATAGGATGATGGCCAGGTGATGTCATCAAGGCGGACGGAAAAGCGATTACTATTCTAAACGCTTTCCAGTAATAGCGAACCTGTCTCAAATCTTCAGGGTACAGCTGAGGGCGAGCGACCCCTCTTTGCAGAAATCAACGCAGAGAGCGCAGCTGCAGCAGGAGGTGCTGTCAAATTTTACTATTTTCCCCTGTTTCTGACGCACCAGTTTGAGCGCACCGGTTGGACAAATACCTGCGCAGCGGGGACAGGGGTGGCAGTTTGCTCCTATTGACAGCCGGGGGGCCATTCTGGTTGCCAATGGATGTTGCGGTTCGTCTGACTCCAGAATCGTTTTGAGCAGAGCAGTTTTGGAGGGAATGGTTCGGGAGGTAGGTGCCTGCTCCTGCTGTATCTGCCCTTTGGCGGCCTGTGGAAACGCGGCGGCATTGACGGCGTCTCGTCGCATCGCCTTGAAAAAGGATCGCCTGTCATCTTGTGTCTGTTCACCGCTGTCGGCCGTTGACAGCTCCATTTTCGTAACCCATGCGCTACCGCCGTGCTGCACCAGGCTGTTGAGATTTTTCTGAAACCATGAGGATACCTTGAGGTTGCGGCAATCGCTGCATCTGCGGACGTTGAAACGCAGTGTTTTTTGCGGCAGCGCTGATGCCATATAAGTCAGCAGTTCCGGGGAAAGCAGTCCCAGGCAGGGGAGGAGAAGTTCATCCTCGCCAAACAGGCGGTTGTAGCTGCAGGAGATAATTAAGGTGTCATGTTCGGCGCTTCTCGCATGGTCGACAAACTGCTGAAGATCGATAATCGGCACCAGGGCATCGACGGGACAGACGGCGGTGCAGGCCATGCAGCTGGTGCAGGCATGCTCTGCGAAATGGAGCGATCCGCCGGAATAGCTCAAGGCGGCCGACGGACAGATCTGCAGACAGAGGTCGCATCGGTTGCCGCGCAGACGATTGCGCAGGCACCGTCGCGGACTGACTTTCACCTGGCTTTCGGGTGGTGCAAAGACCGTGGTGAGAAAGGAGAGTGCGCCCATGGAGTCAAAGCCTCACAAAAAGAAAACTACTCAGGCGGGGGCGCCGGATTCGACAATCTGTTGCCTGTAGGCGTCAGTAAAGTCAGCAAGACAGTCAGCAAGGGCCTGGTAAAACCTATTGTCAGTACCATTGCGCATCGTCATGGAGAACTCAGCTATCCAGGGACTCAAGCATGTGGAAAAAAACTTTCTCCGCAGATCGCTGTAGGTCGCGGCCTCCTCTTCGGCACCCTCCTGGAGTGCTGACACCTCTCTGTCATGGAGAAACGACATGAATTCGAGTTCGATGGCGATATGATCTGCGGGTTCCGATGCCTCGACATGGATGCCGGCTTCCTGGTAGAATTTGAGGACGTCTATGGTCGTCTCACCCATTACTACGTGTTTTTTTTCCAGATAGATTGAACCGTAGGGTGGTGCCTGGAGCTCGAAGGGGCCGATAAAGAGTGCCGAATAATCGAGGGTAAGTTGATGCTGATCCTGGCTTTTCAGCTCGTCGGCCATTTTCTCTGCATGGACTGCGGCCGCGGAATTGAACGAGCTCAGCAGGCGACTCAGGTTGAGGCAGACGGACTGTTCCAGAAAAAGATCTTTTTCCGGCTCGTAAAAACAGGCCGAGAGAAGACGGAAACAAGATCCGGCGGTTGTAAGCGTTTCAAGATGGCTCATTGATATTCCCTGTATGGAAAAGCGGAGACGACACCGCTTGAACGTGTCGCCTCCGCAGGTTACTGTCTATGATTTTGCTGAATAATCACGAATATAATACACATTCGGGCGTGTTCCCTCATCCGGTTTGAGGACGAAATGGGAATACTTCTTCAGCAACGCGGCAACATCGCTTGAGGCGTCGTCGAGATCGCCGAATATCCTGGCACTGGAAGGACAGGCTACCACGCAGGAGGGGAGTTTGTCGTTTTTGAGGCGGTGATCACAGAAGATGCATTTTTCAACGACATTGCTGCGGCGCACGCTCTCATAATCGGGATGCGAGTACTTGGTCTCATGGGGCGGTGTCGCCCCGGTAATGGAGACCATCTCGGCGGCCGAGACGGAGATGTTTTTGAAAAGCTCTTTCTTGTCCGAGTAGTACGGGTGGGTCGGTTCTCCTTCTTCGTTGTAGCTGATGACGCTGTACTCCCCGTAGGCCCCGTCTTTTTCAACTTCCCACATGCTGTAGGGACAGGCGTCCTGGCAGGAGCGGCAGCCGATGCATCGTTCGTCATTGTGCATGGTGATGCCGTCTTCGGTCTTGTACATCGCCTTCGGTTCAACCGGGCAGGCCTCGACGCAGGGAGCGTCGCTGCAGTGATTGCAGAGGACCGGCAGCGTCCGGTATGAGGTGTTGGGGAATTTCCCCGTGGTTTCGTGGACGAAGTCGGCCCAGTTATACGTCTGACCATTGTTGCGCAGAGCGGTGTTGTTCTCCGTTTTGCAGGCAAGAGCGCAGGCACCGCAACCAACACATTTCCTCAGATCTATTACCATTGCATATTGTGTCATTGTTCAGACCTCCTCTTCCCTTATATCTTCTCGATACGAACGGCTGCGTGACCGCCGTTTCGTGCATTCGAACCCGACAATCGCTCGAGCTCCCACGGGATGATGCTGTTGTTGTTCACACCACGGGTGGCGCTTTTGCCAAAGTCGCTGGTGGCAGTCCGGCCGTAGGCCCAATGGCCCTGGCCGAAGGCCTTGCTGACGGTGCCGGGACGAACGCCCTCCCAGACACGGGCGACGCATTCGCCCGAATACACAGGGGAGGTGACACGGACCTTGTCGCCATCCTTGATGCCTAGTTTACTGGCATCAGCCGGGTTCATCCGCAGGGAATCCTGGCCGCCAACATCACCTGGATCGACGTGTTTGAACTCGTAGTACCACGGAGCGTTCTGACTGCGTCCCTCCATGTTGAGCCGTGATTTATAGTCGATAAAGGTAAAGGGATAGTCCGCTTCGCTTCCATGGCGAAGTGGCGGTTCATGGTGGGGGACGAAGGCGAGTTCGCCGTGGGCGGTATAGTTGCACTTGTCCAGAACGGTATCGACGTCGACCCCATGTTTCTTGGCATGCTTGGAGAGTGCTTCCTTGAGGGTCTCGCTGTAGAACTCGAATTTACCGGTGGCCGTCTTGAAATTGCCGCCCCAGTGCTTTTTGTACGTATAGGGTTCGGAATTCCACATGCCACGCTTCTGCATCTCGGCCCAGCCGTTAATTGTATCGCCATGGGTGTCCTTTTTGCCGTTCCACAGCGGATAGGTGTAATACTTGAGTGCAAATACCGTAAATTCTTTGGAATCCTTGGCCTTGGCACCTGTTTCCGGATCGGCGTACATCTCGGTGAGGTAGTTATAGAGATTGGGGAACCCTTTCTCCTTGAGTTTTTCCGAAAGCAGAAAGGGGAATTCCGATTCATCCTCGATAACATCGAAGATGGGATCGATTACCGGCTGCAGTAGGGAGCAGGTGGCATATCTATTGGCCTTGGTTTTGACAAAGCCGTGGCGTTCGAACATAGTCATTGCGCAGGGCAGGACAATGTCGGCAAACATAGTGAATTCAGATACATTGGTGGTCAGATGTACGGTAAAGGGTACCTTGGCCAGCGCTTTCTCCCAGAGATCGGTGCCGTTGCAGGAGAACGCGAAGTTGTTCATGTAGCCGATCAGCACCTTGAGTGCATAGGGGTCTTCGTTGATGATGCCTTTGGCGGCATTGTTGGTGGAAACACCTCCGCCTGATTTTCCTCCTTTAAGAGCTGGAAGGTCCAGACGGCCACGCTGATCGATTTTCTCCATTTTGGAGTGTTTCTTGGCCAGGCCGTCCATATGCTTCTTGAGGATGTCTTTGCTGTACTTATTGACCGGAATCTTGGCGCTTTGCATGGAGCCGCCCTTGTTGTCGATACCGCCGACAAGTCCCCCCAGGGCGTGAACGGCCATGCCGGAATAGCCGCCGCGGGCATGCATTGCCGCACCCGGTCCCATCCAGACAGCCACATGCGGTGCTGCCTCGGCCATGCCGCGAGCAACCCGGACGATCTGCGCCATATCCACTCCGCAGATCTCCGCGGCCTTGGCGGGCGACATGTCTTTGACGGCGATATTCCACCATTTGACGACGCCGTGGGTCTCCTTTTCGGCAAAATCGTCTTCATTGACCTGTGCCCCGGGTTTGAAACGGTTGACGCCGTCTTTGAAATCACCGACGAATTCCTTGTACCAGAGTCCTTCGGAGAGGATGACATGGGCGATGGAAAGCGCCAATGCTCCGTCGGTTCCCGGCTTGAGCGGCAGCCATTCCTGGCCCTTGGCGGCGCTGGTGGTCAGCCGCGGGTCGACGGCGGTGACGGTGGCACTGTCGAGGGCATCGCCCAGACGCTTGATGGCGGCCGGCACCATCCTGTTGCTTGCCACCGGGTCGCATCCCCAGATGAGAATGTATTTTGAGTTGCTGATATCGTAGTCGCGGTAGCCCCAGTAACCCTCGGTGAAAAAGGAACCGAACTTTTCCGCTTCGGCGCAGGTGGAACTGTGGGAGATGTTGTTGGGGGAGCCGATGATTTTGGGAATGCCGTAGTAGATGATGTCACGCAAATAGGTATAGCGGCCGCGCATCACGCAGAGCTTTTCCGGTTCTTCGTTTTTGCGAAGGTCCATCACTTTGTCGGCGATGGTTTCCAGGGCTTCATCCCAGCTGATCGGCACGAATCCGGGATCTTCACCCCTGCCTTTCTTCGGGTTGGTTCGTTTCATCGGAACCTTGATGCGGTCCGGGTCATAAACCTTCTGCAGCGCGAGGTGACCGCGCGGGCAGACCTTGCCGTCGTTCTGCTTGGAATAGCGGTTACCCTGGACCTTGACCGCCCGGCCGTCCTGAACAAAAACCTCCACAGGGCACCAGGTGGTGCATCCCTTGCAGGTGGTAGGTTTC
>CAKZOA010000273.1 GCA_937132035.1 uncultured Desulfobulbaceae bacterium
TATCCGGTGAGCTGTTTTTTTTACCTCTTCCCGACGCTAAAGGAGACAGAGAATGACGGTTGACCTTATTCAACGGACCCCATCGGCATACAACTATCCGCTGCTGATCAAGAACCTCCTCACCACACCACTGATCTACTCCCCGGAACAGGAGATCGTCTACCGGGATCTCAAACGCTACAACTATCGAACCCTGAACGAACGCATCCATCGCCTGGCCAATGGCGTCGTCCTCGACCAGAACGATCTCAACCATGCAGTCTCCGGTCTCCTCGGCACCGCGCCGGATAAGTTCGGCGGCCTCACCGGCCACCCGTCCGCGGGAGTCGGGTTCGCAGACAAAGAGGCGATCCACCATGCCGCTGAGCTGAGCGCCGAGCCCGATCAGGTCTTCGTCGCGGCGATTACCCGGGGCACTGGACACGCCAATACGCTTTCCGGTCGCGCTCAGCCCGACGACAAGCGGTTCCAGCGCGGTCAAAGCGGGCACATTATGACCGTAGTCAATCAGGCAGCGAATGCCATCGGCTTCGATGAGGTTGGTGCGCCCCGGCAGCATGCCCGGCGTCGGATGGAACGTCTGTAATCCCATGCCGATGTCACCCAGCGTGAGTCCCAGCGCGTACCCCGCCGCGGCCGCGGCCATGGCGTTCTGCACGTTGAAAGGTGCGTGCCCTTCAAAGGCGATGGGCACATCGTTGACTTCGACGATCTGGGCCTCTACCTGCCCTTGACGCATGACAATCCAGCCGTTTTTCACCGTGAAGATGACGCCGTAATCGGCTGCATGATCTGCGAGATCGGCATTGTCCGGGTTCATGGTGAAGTAGATGATGCTGCCCCGGGACCAGTAGGTGCCCTGCTCCAACACCAGTGGATCGTCGGCGTTGAGCACGCAGGCGCCCTCGGGCTTCACCGCATCAACCACTACGGTCTTGCACCGGGCCAACTCATCAAGGGTATGAATCTCCCGCTCGCCCAGGTGATCGCTGGCTATGTTGAGCAAGACGCCCACGTCGCAGGCGTCAAACCCGAGGCCGCGGCGCAAAATGCCGCCCCTGGCCACCTCGAGCACGGCGTGCTCCACCGTCGGCTCCTTTAAGACTGTCTGGGCAGCGAGGGGGCCGCTGTAGTCCCCCTGCATGATGACGTGATTATCGATCTCGATGGTCCCGGTGCAGGCCATACCGACCTGTCGCCCCGAATGGCGGAGAAGGTGGGCAATCAGCCGCGTGGTGGTGGTTTTGCCGTTGGTGCCGGTGATGGCCGTTATGGGCACACGCCCGTTGTCGTCACTGTCGGGAAAGAGCATGGCAATCACCGCGTCGCCCACAGGCCGCCCGATACCATGGGTGGGGGACAGGTGCATTCTGAACCCGGGACCGGCGTTCACCTCGACCACGCCGGCGGATTGCTGATCAAGGGGTTTTGTCAGGGTCTCGGCCAACAGGTCGATACCGATGATATCGAGTCCGATAAGCCTGCCGATGCGCTCGGCCGCGTACTTCACTTTTGGACCAACGTCGTCGGTGAAGTCGGTGGCCGTGCCGCCGGTGGAGATGTTGGCCGTGGACTTCAGCCAGACGATCTCGCCTTCGGAGATGACGCTGTCAAATGTCAGCCCCGCCTGTTCCACCAACCGCTCAGTCTGTTCATCGATGTGGATCTGGGTGAGCAGGTTCTCGTGGCCGACGCCGCGCCGAGGATCGGCGTTCTCCTTATCGATGAGTTCGCGCAGCGTGGCTTTTCCGTCCCCGGCGACATGGGCCGGACGCCGGCGCGCGGCGGCGATGAGTTTGCCATCGATGACCAGAAGCCGGTGATCCTCGCCCTTGATAAACTGCTCCACAACCACCGAGTCATGATGCCGGGCGGCGGCTTCATATCCTTCCCGCAGCTCGTCTTCGATACCGATATTGGTGGTCACCCCCCGTCCGTGATTTCCCGACAGAGGCTTGGTCACCACAGGATAGCCGAGGTATTCCGCGGCCTCCAAAGCTTCCTCGAAGCTGTAACAGATGCGGCCATAGGGAACCGGAATACCCGCATCGGCCAAGATTTGCTTGGTCCAGTCCTTGTCGTCGGCAATGCCATGGCCCAGAATCGAGGTTTTCCCAGTGACGGTCGCCTGGCAGCGCTGCTGCCGGCATCCATGGCCGAGCTGGATATAGCTCGTATCCTCGGTCAGACGATAGAAGGGAATATCCCGACGTTTGGCGGCCTCGACGATTGACGAAGTGGAAGGACCCAGCATATTGTTGTCCCGCACTTCCTTCAATCTGGCGATCACCGGTTCCATATCGACGTCTTCGCCGTTATAGAGCCGTTCGACGATCGCTACGGCTTCGTTTCCCGCAGCCAAACCGCAGGCCTCATCGCGATAGCGATAAACGACATTGTAGATGCCCGGTTCGTAGCTGTCCACCGTCTTGCCGTAGCCGACCGAAAAGCCGATCACGTTCTGCAGCTCAAGAGCCACATGCTCGACCATGTGCCCGGCAAAGGTACCGTTGCGCACACGCTGGAGGAAGCCCCCCGGCTCTCCGACGGAGCAGCGGTGCTCGTAAATGGTTGGCAGCACCTCCTGCAAACATTCGGCGATGCGGGGAACCTGGTCGCTCGTTCGGCGTTCAAGGTCCCCAATGTCCAGACGCATGTAAATGGTCCGGTATCGGCTGTAATAGTTTGGACCACGAAGCGCCCTGAGTTCAAGTATTTCCATTGACTTCACCCCTTATCCGCCCGACCGACCTCCTCAGGCTGGAGAAAACGACGGCTGACCGCATCATAGCCATAACCGCTGGTTAACGCATGCATAACCACATGCTCCACCGCCACGGGCTCACCCTCGGAGAGGCTCGCCACATTTGACGACTTGAGGTTGGAACTGTCTATCACAATCACATGACCGGAGCCGACCGCCTCCAACACCGGGCCGTCGTGGAAGATCACGGCGGCATCCTCCCCGATGCCGACACCAAGATATTCAGGATTTGTGGAGCCCACCTCGATCAGCCGTGTAAATCGCCCACGCTCGAGAAAGTGGCTGTCGATCACCAGCCCCTCTACGAACCCGAACCCCGCACTCATTTTCACCGCACCTTTGCGCAACGCATCGGCGGCCGAACCATCATAGATCATTGTTGTTGATTGGACTGCAGCGCCGGCACTGGTACCCGCCACCACGGCGCCCTCAGCGAGCCGCTTCCGCATCTCATTCAGCAAAGGCGAGCCACCGAGGATATGGGTCAGCCGGAGCTGGTCGCCGCCTGACATAAAAACAACGTCACAGCGTCGAACGACTTCTAGATGCCGCTCCTGGGTTGCCTCGTCGCGCGTGCGGACATCGATATTATGCACCACCGCGGCACCGAGCTCGGTGAACACCTGCTGGTAGGCAGGATACACTTTATCCGGAATACTGCTGGCGCTGGTTATCACGCCGATCTCAAGGTTGTCGGCGGGCGAAAGCTCCAGCACGCGCCGTAAAATTTCTGATTCCGATGTCTTATCTTCAGCTCCGCCGATCGCGACAAGAGCGCCATTGGTTACTGCAGTCTGGCTGGTCATGCTGGCTATTTCGCCGCCTGCGCGGCACCTTCTTGGAAGTGGAAAACACGTGTCACTACAAAATAATTTTTCTAGTGATTTTAATAAAATAGACGAGATGAGTCCTTTTGTCAATGAAAATACCTTCTGACCGACCGCCCGTTTCGGTAGCTTCTCCACCAAAATCACGGCCCAGTGCTCCTCATTCAAGACTGGAAGAGCGAATGTATCGACGCTGCGTCTATCACCAGTATCACTTCTTCCATAAATACCGATGTTCTCCGCCTACGTCCATGTTTCAATCCAACCATTGGCACGAAGAACCGTCCACCTGAAAGGCCGGCGCTCCGGTGAGATTATCGGTAGATATAGATTTGCGGACCACTTTCAGAATCTACTTTCGCGCGGTACATGCCTTCCGTGTTAAAGGGCATGGTTATATTTCCTCCCTGGTCAACCCCAATTACTCCTCCATCTCCACCCATTTCGGGTATGGTTTCATTGATGAGTTTCCCGGCAGCGTCTTCTATGCTCATTTTCCCGTATTTCATTAATGCTGCCACTTCGTATGCCGCCACACAGCGGATAAAATACTCCCCCCAGCCGGTGGAAGAGATAGCGCATACGCCATTTTCGGCATAGGTACCGGAGCCGATGATTGCTGTATCGCCCACCCTGCTAAAACGCTTATTGGTGATACCACCGGTGGAAGTTGCTGCGCCAAGGTTTCCTGCAGTGTCGAGCGCCACGGCACCCACTGTTCCAAATTTTTTCAGCTGATCGTCGGCGTGGTCGAGTTGTGTTTTCAGCGAGTCGCGAATCTTCAGAAGTTGTTCCTTTCTCGAATCGGTAGAATAATAGGATTCGGGGACAAGCTCTTCGCCTTCTTCGCGGGCAAAAGCTTCGGCACCTTCAGCAAGGAGAAAGACATGCTCGCTTTTATCCATGATTTTACGGCAGAGAGATATCGGGTTCTTAATCCTTTTAATGCCGGCAACAGCACCTGCCCTGCGGCCGTTCCCATCCATTATGGAAGCATCGAGTTCATGAGATATATCATGGGTAAATACTGATCCGTAGCCGGCATTAAACAAGGCTGAGTTTTCCATTTCAATAACCGCTTTCTCAACGGCGTCAATGGCCGATCCCCCGTGTTTAAGGATGCTTTCACCTGCGGAAAGCGCTTGAGACAAAGCGTTTCGGTATGCCTTTTCTTTTTCGGGAGTCATGGCCGATTTCAGAATGGTTCCCGCACCACCGTGAAGAGCAAAGGCAAATTTTTTCATAGGTATTCAACTCAGAGATAATCGCGTTACACGCTGCTTGTAATTTTTTTTGATTACCCCTTATTCTCAACAACTCGGTCTGAGACAGGGCTACTCTTTTCCCGGTACGCCCGTGGAAAGAGCACCCCTGTCTCCCAGTAATAGGCCAGGCTGAATTTCAGGGGTAAACAGGATTTTTCAAAATGATGCCATTTTTCATCAACTATCAGTAGCCTATCTTCTTTTTATCGTTTTTCCCAGAATCTTTTCGCTTCAGATGAAGTGACTACCACACAGAGAAAATCGCCGGCCGGGTCTGCAACCAGGCCCTCTGGAATAACCGGTTTCACTTGATGGACATCCTTCAGTTTCGCTCAGGACAAGCTCACCGCGGCTCGTGAGACACACATCTCCAGTACATGACCAGGACGCTGAATTTCAGAGGCAATCGGAAAAAAGAAAAGGGGCCTGGTCTTTCGACCAAGCCCCTTGGGCATACTCTGGCTCCCCGGGACGGACTCGAACCGCCGACAGGGTGGTTAACAGCCACCTGCTCTACCAACTGAGCTACCGAGGATTATGCGTTAGTTCCGGCATTTGCATATAGTGTAATTGCTGAGGATATTCGTGTTGAATATTTCCTCAAAAAAGTGCCCGAACAGCATAGCAAGCGGGGAATATATCCAACCCACTCTTCACTGTCAACAGTTTTTTGCACTGTTCTCTGCTCGTCGGCACAGCAGCCTGAAACTGTGGTTTGCCGGCTTTTTCAGGCGGTAACTCCATTGCCGTATCCCTCTGCAAAAGCTTGTTCTTTCCTGCGCTGTTTTTGCTCTTCCCGGACCATACTTTTCTCTGCCGACCTCCTCACAAGTCGTGCCATACCCCAGACGGCAAGCATGATCAAAGGTGTCACAATGCAGAGAACAACGGGCAGCAACCACAAAACAACGATGTAACCAGACTGTGCAAACATGACCTCACCCCCATTACTTCATACCATCATCTTGACAGGCACGCCGTGAACCTGTCCCCCTTCTTCTCTCCAACCTGTTTCTCCAGGTTGTCACCATATCAGTCGCAGCACCGCTCGCCCGGGAACCCTCAGCGGTCAGTCGACATTTATTTAGCAATGTGCCCGTACATATCGGTAAAGCCCTTTTTGAACAGATTGCGAATGCGAATCCTTCGCTCTTCCTGAATTGCCAGGTACTCTGTCGGAAAATGATGGAGCAGGCAGTCGGGGCAGATTCCGTGGCTTATACCTGCCGTGGTTTCACACGACCGGCCTGCCGCATCCGCCCCCCATACTTCTTCGCTGCGCAGAAGCTTTTTACAATATGCGCAGATGACCTTCAGTTCTCTAGCATCCTTTTTCCCTTCATCTTCCATGGTATCCCCCCGAAATGTATTACACGAATTCAGCACGAGCTTTTTTCCGAGTCTACTCTGGGGTCAGTATACAGATGCAATCTGACATTTTTCTCACATCCACACCGTCGGCAGACAAAATATTGCTCTACGCCAAGCAGAGAGTGACAAAATATCGTTATTAAACGGATTGTTTTTTTGAAGCGGATGGATTGAATTGACGATTCGCCGGAGCAGCCATCGACAGGCGGCGGCTCTGAATAAGGAAAAACCTATTCTTCGTCGAGACTGTTGAGGTGCTGCGCGGCTGCAATAACCTGCTCGTCGTCGTTATAGAAATGGGGTGCAAAACGCAGATAGCCTGTGGGGGCCGTCACCACGACCTGTCTGCCGGCAAGCTTCTCCACGAAATGAGAGCAGTCTGCCTTCAGCTTCGCGGCAAGGATGCCGGAACGGTTCTTTGGCGGTAATCTGAGAAAACCACGCGTATCTCCTTTGACAGCGGAAAGAAAAAGATCCTGCAGGCGAAAGACTTCATCGCGTATGTCTTCGATATCATAGCGGAGAAACACTTCTTTGAGAAGGACGTTCATGGCGGCGATATGGTCCCAGGGAACGGTGGAATACTCCAGCTTGCGGCCGTCCTCATGGGGCTGCCAGGCATGATTGAGGTAATCGAGCCCTTGCCGCATGAGTCCCGGACCGGCCATGGTCACAGCCAGTTTCCTGCGAAATCGTTCCGAGGTATAGAGCAACGCCGACCCCTTGGGGCCCATCAGCCATTTCCAGCCCGCGGAAACCACGGCTGCGGCCCGAAATTGCTCAGGAAAAACAGGAAGACAGCCCATGCTCTGGGCGCAGTCAACGACGAGATCGATATTGTTTTTGCTGCAGAGCTTCCCCAACTCCTGCAGATCGGCGGCATAGCCGCTGGTAAACTGAACGTGGCTCAAAGCGACCAGACGAGTCCGGTCGCTTATCTTTTCTTCGAGCTCTTCAAGAGACCATCCTCTGGGGCCGCTGATTTCCTGGCAATCCGGCGACGGGGCGGAATCGGCAAGCAGCACCAGTTTGACTCCCCGCTTTTTTTGAAGAACCCAAGGGTAATGGTTGCTGGGATATTCGTGGACATAGCTGATCACTTCATCCCCCGGCTCGAATGGATAGCCGTTGGCGATCATGCACATAGCCTCGGCGGTGTTGTGCACATAGGAGATGTTTGCAGAACGTGTTTTCAGAAAGCGGGCGCAGAGCTCATGAAATTCGGGCAAGACCTGGAAATATTTTGGCAGAGCGGAAATACCAGCAGCAGAGAGATCGCGAATAAAGGCGATCATGGCCTCGGCCGCATGACAATAGAGGGGGGAAATGGCGCAGTGGGCGAGAAAAATGCGTTCTTTTTTCGAGGGAAAAAGTTTGGTGGATTTATCAAATATGACTGCCGTCACAGCGCACTCTCCTCTGGTTTACATTGTGTTCACGCAACGAGTGTCTTGTCCCCGCTTTCGGTGATCGACACAGTCCTCGCTGCACTCTTCATGAAAAAACCACACCGCTCCATCCAGGTATCTGTGTACCACAGGTGCTGTGCGCCTCCAACCTCAACGGTGGAAAAACTGCCGTATGCCTGAGACATTTCTTCAACTGACAATATCACGAATAAAACTCTCGATGTGCTGATGCACACGGCTGGTTTCCGGGCCACGAACGATGATGTGTCTATCGTAGTTGAGCAGGGCAAACTCCTTCTTTTCGCTGGCCACCGTTTCATAGATCCGATGCCCACCGCTACTGGAGACAACCGGATCCTTATCGGCATGGAGTATCAGGCAGGGCTGACGGACCTTGGTCAGTTCGGATTTGAGGCTTTCGAGAAAGATGCCGACATTTTTGACTCCGGCTATGGGATTTCTGTCATAGTTGACATATTCGTTTTCCGATGTGAAGCGGAAAAAATCCTCCTCGAGGTCATTGCGTTTAAAGCGTGCCAGAATCCGCTGCCAGACATCGATGGACGGCATGAAGCTTGAGGAATAGTCACTCAGACGCAGCGGGGGACAGACAGCTACTACCCCGGCCAGCGCCGGCAGTCTGGCAGCCAGATCGAGAGCCAGACACCCGCCGATAGACACCCCGACAACAACAACCTTTTTACACAGAGAACTCATTACGGCATACCCGTTTTCAACGGCAAGCCGCCAGTCGTTGCTGGTCTTCTGGGCCAGGTCTTCAGGAGTCGTACCGTGTCCGGCCAGACGGGGCGCATAAACCCAGAGGCCTCGCCGCTGCAGATAAACCGCAAGCTCCCGTACCTCCTCCGGCACGGACAGATAGCTATGCACAAGCACCACCCCTACTTTGCGGGTCGATCCGCGAAGGAGAAAAGGGCCCTGCGACTGCAGCTGGCTCTTGCCGCAGTGCAGGCAATCCTGCTTGTAGAGTTCCCGTTCTTCTTCCAAAAGGGTGCGCACCACCCGTGCCCGTACCAGAAACGCAGGTTGCCAGGCCACCGACCAGATGAGTCTTTGGAGCTTTTTCAGCGGTTCTACCTCGTTGGCAATAACATGGATGGTATTGTCGATCCGTCCCCTGTTATAGGTGAGAATCTCCGGAATGGTGGTATTGACTTTGGTGAGACTGTCGCCATCCTGGCGAAGGATGTTTTTCTCCTTGGCAAGTTTGAGAAAATTCTCCGCCTTCTTGAAGCGATCATCGGTGAGCAGGTGTATCTGATTTTCCTCCAGAGACTTATGAAGACTGCAGCCTATCCGATTTTTTCCTCTGATAGAGGTGGCAGCGAGGTAGACACGCCGGCGCAGATCGCTCTCGCTCATCCTGGTAAAAGGATATTTTGTCAGGAAGGAGGCAAACAGATGCTCATGGTTGACCGTCGTCATATTATAGATCGCCTGCATATAGCGCTGCATGATCTTCATCGACGTTTTACGCATATGACGATTGAGGCTGTCGGAGAAACCCTGATCCTTGCCCAGCGGTCGCTGCAGTTCGCGCTTCATGCTTGGAGCAGCAAGATACTTATCGAGGGCGATCGCCTGGCCGAAACGAATATCGAGATCGACTCCGGAAAGCAGCATGGTGCCTTCGGTCATAAGCTCTTCGAGAACGATATCGGATACATCCTTCATCATACGGGTGGCAAAGTAGGAGGCGACATTCTCCTTGGCCCGTATTGGGTAATAGGTGAGATTGACGGGAACGATCACACATTTCTTGTCCCGGATCTGATCGACCGAGTCTATTCCGAAAGCATGCAGGAAAGACTCGACATTAAAAGGCTCGTGTTCTTGGCGCAAAAGGATATGGCGTCGAAAAAATTCGGTCCGCAGGGCCAGGGAGGCAGCGCCGGTATGCGGCTTGTGGCTGCCGCCTTCATGCTGAATGAGGAATCTGCCCTTACCTATTATTTTCTTGGTCTTGACCATCCTCCCCTCGGGAAAGATAATCCAGTTCTCCGAACCGGAGAGCAGACCTTTTATTATAATGTTATCCCTGTCCGGATCCTTGGTGGAAATGACTCCGATCATATCGAACACCCTTCGCAACGCCCCTCTGAACAGGCTGTCGGCGGCAAGCGAAAAGGCGGGTATACCGGTAAGGTGATTGATATGATAGGGAAGGAGCAGAGTCTCGATTCTGGTAAAATGATTAACGACGAAAATGGCAGGTCCGGTAGGAATGTTCTCCTCCCCGTGAATGACAACATCTGCCTTGGTAAGATTGGCAAGAGCCTTGATGGCAAAGCCGGTGGTGAAATACGCCGATCGATTCATTCAGCATCTCGATTAGTTATCTGTTTCATACTCATCATAACTATAGGGGAGCGCCAAAGACAGGTCAAGGAAAAGAGCGAGGTGCCGGCACTGGAGGAGCAGTATATCTTTTTCCAGGTGATGCCGGCAAATTGCGGTGCTGGAGAGCATCGGATGTATGCAATCATTGAAAACAATTGTCTTTCGGTGTAAGAGAGCTTTATAATACCATGATGGAGCATATGGGGTCTGTCCCAGATATGCAATGTAAACTTTAACCGGAGAAATCCAATGGCCTTGAATCTCACCTTTACCCCTCCCGACTTTTCCGCAGATGACCTGCGCGACGCCCCCTTTGTCATGGTCGAAGAGGTGCCCGCAGACGGCATCGCCCCGAGGAATTATCACGCCACCTCCAACTATCCCGAATATGTGAACCTCGAAGGATATGGCTGGGTGCTTGCCCCGGAAAGCAGGATGGATGCCGTTCTCGTCGCCAGTGAGGGGAGGCTCGAGGTTATAGAGGCCCGTAACCTTAAAAAGGGCCAGCTGGTCGTGGTCGGCCGCACGGAAAACGGCGAAGAGGGTATCCTCGTTCATCCGCACTGCTTCGAGAGGGTGAAAGTCAGCGAGGACAAATTCACCTTTCGTTCCCGGGGTACCAGGGAGACCCCCTTTTCCCGCTCCTACGACGAACTCTACCAAATTCTCAAGCACGACCGCGACAACGGACACATCGTCTGGGTTCTCGGACCGGCGGTGGCCTTTGACAAAGACAGCCGCGAGGCCATGCAGGGGCTGATCGCCAACGGCTTCTGCCATGCCCTGCTCGCCGGCAATGCCCTGGCCACCCACGACATAGAAGCCGCCTATTTCGGCACCGGTCTCGGCCAGAATATCTACAGCCAGGAACTGCAGTCCATGGGGCATTACAACCACCTCGACATTCTCAACGAAGTCAGGCGGGCGGGATCGATTAAAGAGAGCATTAAAGCCCTCAATATCAAAGACGGCATTATCAAGGCCTGCATCGACCACGACATTGACTATATCCTCGCAGGCTCCATTCGCGACGACGGGCCGCTGCCGGAAACCGTCGCCGACGTCTACCGCTCCCAGGACCTGATGCGCAAGCATGCCAGGAAGGCCACAACCGTCATCACCATGGCCACCCAGCTGCACTCCATCGCCTTCGGCAACATGACGCCGAGCTACCGGATCATGGACGACGGTGAAATCCGGCCTGTCTATTACTACGTGGTCGACATGTCGGAGTTTTCCGCAGACAAACTGGCCAACCGCGGCTCGGCACAGGCCCAGGCTATCCTCACCAATGTTCAGGATTTCATAGTCAATCTCTGGAACCATCTTCGCAAATAACGGGGCGGCATGAAACAGCGGATCAGCATCATCGGCATTCCCATGGATCTGGGCCAGCGTCACCGGGGCGTCGACATGGCCCCCGTGGCCATCCGCTACGCCGGCCTGGCGCGCAAGCTGCAGAGACTGGGCTTCGAAACCGTTGACCGAGGCAATATCAATGTCCCCGGTCACTATACCCTCGCCAGCACCAGCTACGAAGAGCGGCTGATCCCGATCCGCCAGGCCTGCGAGAAGGCCTACCAGATGGGCGCCGCAGCCGTTGCTGCCGGCGAGATCCCCATTTTCCTCGGAGGCGATCATTCCGCCTCCATCGGTACCATCGGCGGGGTTACCGACAAAAGACCCTGCGGGCTCATCTGGGTCGACGCCCACGGCGACTTCAACACCCCGCAGACGTCGGCCAGCGAAAACATCCACGGCATGACCCTGGCTGTGCTGCTGGGAAGTGGATCTCACGAGCTGGTGAACGTCGGCAGAAAAGGGCCCAAGATTTCACCGGAAAACGTCATTCTCATCGGTGTCCGCGACCTCGACCTGGAGGAGAAAAAACTGCTCGGACAATCGGGCTGCAAGGTTTTTACCATGCGCGACGTCGACGAGCTGGGCATGCATGCCATCCTGCGCCTGGCTCTGAACACACTGAAGGACCTCGACAAGATACACCTGAGCCTCGACATGGACGCCATCGACCCCCAGGAAGCCCCCGGGGTCGGTACGCCTTCGCACGGCGGCCTGACCTACCGCGAGGCTCAGCTCATCATGGAGACCATCTGCGATTCCGGCAAACTGTTGTCGGTGGACGTCATGGAGGCAAACCCCATTCTCGATACCAGAAACCGCACCGCCCAGGTGGCCGTCTCACTTCTTGCCTCGCTCTTTGGCAAGAGCATCATCTGATAGCGGTCCAGCATCGCAAAAACGTCCGGCGGGGAAGGAACAGCGGCGAAAAATGAATATTTTAGAAGTATCCGGGGGCATGCCGTTTGAAATAGGGGGTTTTCTGGAGAAAATGGCTGCATAGCAAACGAAATTTTTCCGTCAGGGAGGCGTTATGGGCAAAGAGACGGTTCTGTTCAAAAGCGAAGAGAAAATGAGCCGCAGCGAGGCTGCAGGACTTCTGCGCACCCTCGCCGACAAAATCGAAAAAGGCAAGGTCGTTCTCAGCCGGGGCGACAAAGAGGTTCAGCTGAAAGTGCCGGACCAGGTTGAGGTGGAAATCAAGGCGGAAAAAGAGTCCGGCAGAAACGCAACCAAAAAGAAAGTGGAAGTTGAAATTGAATGGCTGGTGGGCGACAGCGCCGGGAAAAGCGGTCCACTGAAGGTCAAATAGGCTATACCGGTCAATGTCTGCTGCAGGAGCGTCGAAACGCCGAGGCTGCAAACAACCTCTTCAGTGTTTCAGCGCTCCCGCCACGCATTCTCCTGAATATTACTCCTCCTCAGGGATATTGGGCCACTTGGTGGTGATCCCCTTATAGTTTTTCAGCGTATATTCCTTTTCATTCTTATCGACTATGTAGTAATCGGGCATCAGTGGAATCTTGCCGATGTTGGTGGCGATGACGTACATCGGCTGGGCCATGCCGGTGGTGTGGCCGCGGATGGCATCGCGAATCAGCTCGGCGCCTTTTTCCACCGGCGTGCGGAAATGATCGATACCCGGTGCCGGCTCACAGTAGAACAGATAGTAGGGACGGATGCGTACCGACAACAGCTTCTGGTGGAGCTGCCGGAAGGTTTCGACATCGTCATTTATGCCTTTGAGCAGCACCGCCTGATTGCCGGTACTGATGCCGCAGGTCTGCAGTTTGTATACCGCCTCCGCCGTCAATTCGGTAATCTCCTTGGGATGGTTGCACTGGGTGTTGAGCCAGATCGGCACCCTGTGATAGCCGCTGAGCACTTTGACCAGACCGTCGGTGATGCGGTGCGGCAGGACGATAGGCATGCGCGAGCCGAAACGAATCATCTGCAGGTGCGGTATTTCTCTTAGTTTGCGGATGATATACTCTATGCGGTCATCGGAGAGGATGAGGGGATCACCGCCGGTGATGAGCACGTCGCGGACTTCGGGATGGTCGGCTATCCAGGCCAGACCCTCATCGACATCCATGCGCAGCTTGAGATCGCGGTCCACCACCAGTTCCTTGCGGAAGCAATGCCTGCAGTAGTTGACACAGACATCGGTTACGGTAAAGGCCACGCGGTCCTCATACTGGCGGGCGATGCTGTCTGGCCTGACTTCGCCGATTTTACGGTTTTCCTTCCAGTTCAGATAATCGTCGATGCCGTAGCGGTTGATTTTTTCCTGCAGGGTGGGGAGCACCTGCCGGCGTATGGGACAGGCAGGATCATCCCTGTCCATGAGCGAGGCGAAATAGGGCGAGGTGCCCCATGTGGTCTTCATGGTCGCGATGGCCTCTTCCTCGGCCTCCGTGACATTGATATACTCGCGTAACCTCTCCAGTGTATTGACCGACTGCTGCAACTGCTGTTGCCACTTTTCCATCTGCTTCCACCTCTGCCAGTTATTTATCTCACCGCTCCCTGCCGTTCACCAAATAGCCGACAGTGCGGTCCATCATATTTCTATATTCAGTTTATCCAGTATCATTTCGGCATGGTTGAGACGGGCGACGGCCTCGTCTCCCAATGTGACGACCAGCTCCGAAAGCAGCGCCTCAACACAGATCATGACCGCAGCGATGGGACTGAAGAAATTGCTGCCCTGGATGTCCGCGACCAGAAGATTATCGGTTTCCATCGCCAGCGGCGAAGACATTGAGTCTGTAATGGCGACCAGTTCGAGTCCCTGCTGTCTGCAGACCCTGCAGGCATTGACGGTTTCCCGGGTGTAGGGCTTCAGGCCTATGGCTATGAGCAGACCACCCGGCCTCAGCAAAGAGAGATCTTCGCCGAGCATATGTCCGGCCTTGCCGACCAGCGTCACCCGTTCCCGGATCATCTGCATGTAAAAACTCAAATAGTATGCCACCGGATAGCTGCCGCGCAACCCCAGAATCAGGACATGTTCGGCCGTGGCGATACGATCGACGATGGCGGTAAATTTTTTGTCGTCGAAAGAGCTGTTCATCACCATGACGTTGCTCCACTCATCCTGGATGACCTGCTCGAGAATGGAGACGTCGGCCCGTGATTTTCTCTTCTCCAGCTTGAGAAAACGCTTGACCTGCTCGCTGTAGAAGCTGCGCTGTTGGGCGAGGTTGGTGCGAAAGAGGCTTTTCAGCCCTTGAAAACCCTCAAAGCCGAGTTTCTGGGCAAGACGGGTGATGGAGGATATGTGAATATCGTTTTCCCGAGCCAGTTCGGAGATGGATTTGACCGCCGTCTCTCCGGGGGAATCCAGCATGCATTTCAAAACCGCCAGACTGCGCCTGGTCATCTTGATGGCATGTTCGCCTTTGCTGATCCTGACATAGAGATCGCAGAGCTCCTCAAGATTTGCCGGCGGAAGCTGTTTATTATCGATACTGCGCTTCATCTTGTGTGCTGATCCACGTATTCCCTTGTCCGTTAAATCCATAATCGTACAGGGTGCCCGTCGGTTCGCCGCTCCTTTCCCGGTAACCTCCCCCGGCTTTTCGACTGCCGGGAGTGTGTCGGGGATTTTCTTATACTACCTAAGAGATGCACGGTAAGCGAACATATCGAGACCCCGTGAAAGTGCCTTCTCCACCAGGTACCTGGTAAAAACAATACGCAGAGAAATATCTAACGCCGGTAAACGGCAAGTAAGTGCCTTGGATGCATATCCTGCTTAACGATTTCAGATGCAGTTCTCCTTTTCTTGTTTTTATGGCAGAAGTTAAGGAGTAAGGTACTAATACCCCACATGCTGAAGAAAATTCTGGAGCCTCTCCGAGGGAGGATTCTGCAGCAAGGCCGAAGGTAGGCCATCTTCGGCAATTCTGCCCTCGTCCATAAAAATGAGCCGGGAACCGGCCTTGGAGGCAAAACTCATCTCATGGGTAACCACCACCATGGTAAAGCCTTCCATGGCAACGGCGGTCATGACATTGAGGACCTCTTCGCGCAGCTCGGGATCCAGCGCCGAAGTCGGTTCGTCAAAGAGCATTATCCGCGGTCTCATGGCCATGGCCCGGGCGATTGCCACCCGCTGCTGCTGGCCACCGGAAAGCTCGGCCGGATAATGGCTGCCCCTGTCGACGAGCCCAACCTTGGCCAGCAGATCATGGGCAACCTCGAGTGACTCCTTCTTCGACATCCCCCGGACCTTGCGCGGACCGAAGGCAACGTTTTCCAGTGCGCTCATATGCGGAAAAAGAAAAAACAGCTGGAAGACCATGCCCACTTCCTTGCGGATCTCCCGGATCAAATGTTTCTGCTGCGGCAGATGGATGCCGTTGACGGTCAACTCTCCGGAGGTGATGATCTCAAGACCGTTGATGCAGCGCAGCAGCGTCGACTTTCCCGACCCGGAAGGGCCGACAACCACGACCACCTCTTTTTCTTCGATGGTGAGATCGATGTCATGAAGAACCTCGACCTTACCGAAACTCTTGCAGACCTTGCGAAACTCTATGACATTGGCGCTCATATGATTTGGATCCTTCGTTCGAGGTATTTCATGAAAAGAGCAAGAGCCGTGGTCATTATGAGATAACAGACGGCCACCGCCAACCATATCTCGAGCGCCCTGAAATTGCTGGCCATGATTTCCTGTCCCTGCCTGGTGAGTTCGCCGACGCCGATTACGATAAACAGCGACGTGTCCTTGAGGCTGATGATGAACTGATTGCCCAGGGGAGGTATGGCACGCTTGAAGGCGATGGGACCGACTATGCTGCCGAGCAGCTGCAGCCGGGTTATGCCCATGGAGATACCGGCCTCGACAAGACCTTTATTGACGGACTGGACGGCTCCTCGAACGATTTCGGCTATATAGGCACCGGCATTGATAATTATGGTGATGATCGCCGCCGTAAGCGCGTCGAAGCGAACGCCGCGGATGCCGGTGACGACTTCGATGAGCATGGGCAGGGCGAAGTATATGAACATGGCCTGAACAATTATGGGCGTTCCCCTGATCAATTCGACATAGCTTGCCGCCAGTTTCTGGCCGGCCCAGCCGAAAAAACGGAACACACCGAAACTCTCGCCGCCAATCTCCTTGGTGCCGGCCAGGCGGAGTATGCCGGCCACGGTCCCCAGAACCAGGCCGCCCACGATACCGACAATGGTGATGTACCAGGTCAGCTTGGCTCCCTGGAGGAGGGCCGGAATGGCGTCGACAATATACTGAAATTCAAAGTTCATAGGCTATCCCCAGACAAAAATGGCAGAGAAAAGATAAAGAAAGGGACCGGACCCACGCCGGGGGCCGGTCCCTCTCATCACCCTCCACTGGCATATGGATGCTGCCGTTATTCAGGCATGGTGCCAAACCACTTTTTATAGAGCTGGTCATATTCGCCGTCTTCCATCATCTCCAGAAGAGCGACATTGACCTTGTCCCGCAGAGGACTTCCCTGCTGGAATCCAATGCCGTAGTAGGCCGCTTTAACATCGGGGCCCACTGCCTTGACCCGGTCCTTGCCAGCGGTTTTGACATAGTAGAGAACATTAGGCGTATCGTGCATGGCCGCGTCTGCACCGCCGGTGGCGACCTCGAGGTACGCCTGATCGATGTTGGGGAATTTGGTCAGCTTCTTAGCGCCCAGGGTATTGACGTAATCTACGGTGGCGGTGCCTGTCTTGACCGCAACCACCTTGCCCTTGAGGTCTTCGGGACCGCGAATGTCGGTATTTTCAATAGGTACCATAACCTTGAGCCCGGCACGAAAGTAGGGGTGGGAAAAATCGATGGCTTTTTCCCGGGAAGACTTGATGAAAATGGCCGCCAGGACGACATCGAGATTACCGGTGGTCAGGCCGGGGATAAGACCGTTGAAATCCATGGGCACCAGCGTGTAGTCTGCATCGATGCGTTTGGCAATGGCCTCCCACAACTCGACGTCGAAACCGGTGTACTTGCCGTCTTTTCCCTTGAACTCAAATGGAACAAAGGCGGTATCTACGCCGACCCGCAGTTCCTTGGCGACGGCAGATCCGGCAACACTCATAACTGCAGCTATCACCACTGCAGCTATTGCTCTTGTCAGGAATGACATTCTCATGATCTTCTCCTTTTCAGTTGTGATTATTACGGGGGGGCATACACTATTCCTATCGTCGGTCGAAGCCTTTGTCAACTAAGATTTACTCTTTTCAAATTTCTGCAAATTTCTTTGCAAACTTGTTATATTGGAAAATAATTTTACACAGGCTTTGACCAGGTCGGTTTTTTTTGTCTGTGAAAACACATAACCATACAGAGAAGGGGGCAGAACCATGGACGAATTGCTCGACCAGATTGGAGAAGTAGATACCCTGCAAATTTTCACAACGGATCTCAACGGCCGGCCCGTCACCCTGCAGGTCAACAGCAACAATGCAGAATCCCTTTTCAAGAAAGGCGTCGGCTTTGACGGCAGCTCCGTTCCAGGCTACGGCACCGTCGATAACAGTGACAAACTACTGATACCTTTTGCCGAAACTTTTAAAACGGTGGAGTTTCCCCGGGAGAATCTGGGTTTTCTCATCGGCGGCATCAATGAAGAATACGGCAAGCGCTCGCTCCTCGATCCGCGCTATTTGCTCGAACGGGTCATCACCCAGGCCGAAGAGGAATTCGGCCTTCGCTTTCTCACCGCTCCGGAACACGAATTTTTCCTTCTCAGCAACGATGAATACGGCAGCGACATCCATACCGACAAGGCAGGATACTTTTATGCCGACCCTCACGACAAAGGCGAGGTTGTACGCAAGGAAATCGTTTCAGTGTTGAAAAAGTGCGGCATCCACTTCGAGAAAATGCACCATGAGGTGACACCCTCACAGCACGAAATCAACCTCTCCAGCCTCCCCCCTCTGGAGGCAGCCGACCGGACGGTATTATTCTCCTACATCGCCAAAAAGATCGCCCACGAGCAGAAAATGTACGCATCGTTCATGCCCAAACCCTTTAATGGTTTCAACCGCAACGCCCTGCACTTTCATATCTCTGCCCAGGATCCGGAAGGCAATGCGCTGTTCTACGACGAAGAAGCCGAGCACAAACTCAGTGACACCGCCAGGCACTTTATTGGCGGCATCTTGCAATACGCCCGTCCCACCTCCATTATCATGGCGGCCACCTTCAATTCCTACAAGGCCTATGTAATCGGTAAGGAGGCGCCCATCATCCGCAGCTGGGGTCTGAAGAACCGCAGTTCCATGGTACGGATTCCCTACGGCTCCGGACCGAGCGACACCAGAATTGAAATACGCTCGCCCGATCCCTCGGGCAACATCTATCTGCAAATCGCCACCCTCATTGGCATCGGCCTTCAGGGAATCAGGGAAAAGATTGACTGCGGCAACCCTGACCGGGAGTCCACCTACGCCACCAAGAAGGCCACCAGCCTCTGGGACACCGACTTTTTGCCAACCAACATGTACGAAGCCCTGCTTGAAGCGGAGCGAAGCGCCTTTCTCAAAGAGTTCCTGGGCGATCGACTCTACACCCAATACATGTCGTTGAAAATCAACGAATGGGAGGATTACCGCACCTTCGTCACTCCCCGGGAACATACGATGAGTCTGCATATTTGATCCCCAATCGTTACCATGTCTGCTGCGTTCATGACCGAGGCCGGGGGCGGCTTTGGGCTGGACATTGTATGTGAACTGGACGACAATGGCTGGCCGAAACCAAATCGAGCGTACCGACACAGAGAAGCCCAGCGTCCGCTTCCACGGCAACGTGACTGTCTAGTACACCGGCAGAAAGGGCGACAGACCGGATATACACCGCCACGAATGTGACGAATGCACATGTCTATCCACTCTTTCCTCTCCATCTTGCCTGTTGTTGTATATCGCAACACGGAGGGCGTGGGCGAGCTTGACAATAACCATGCACCATGCTTTAAGAATACATGGCTTTGTATCGGATCGATTTATCCTTCACTGGAGAATACGGGCTATGGAACTTTTCACCATAGATTACCGGAAATGCAATAAAGACGACACATGCCCCGCCGTCTGTCCTCGAAACAGTATTGCCTTCACACCGGAGTCGGGTTTTCCCCAACCGAAGGTCGGGGCTGAAGAGCTGGGCATCCGCTGCAACAAAGCCTCGGCCTGGCCGAAGAACGAATCCTTACCACCGCCCTCATGGCCGGCTAGCCCGCATTGCGCTACTCCAGATTTCCTCAGAGAAAGACCGCGGTGATTTCCTGGCGGCAACCAACTTTTTTGCACCCATAGGTGGCTGCAATGTTTGAAAAAACGAAAATTCCTGAAAAAATTCTCATTCTAGGGCTCGGTGGTGTCGGCTATTACCTGGCCAAACGCCTCCTCTATGAGGAGTATGCCATCACCGTCATCGAGTCGGACCCGGAACGGCTCCGTTTTGCCGACAATACCATCGATGCCCGTCTGATCCAGGGCAATGCCATGGATATCTCCTGCTGGCAGGAGGCCGATGCCACCACTATCGACTGTCTCATCGCCGTCACCAATAACGATGCCGTCAACATGATGGCGGCGATGATCGCCGACAAGTTCGGCATTAATCGCAAAATCGCCAGGGTACGCTCACTCGAGTTCGGCAAAAAAGGCTCCATTCTCACGGCTGAAGACCTCAAAATAGACCTTTTCATCCATCCCGAGGAACTTACCGCCCAGGAAATAGTCCGCCTCATCAAGCTGCGAGCCGCCAATGAAATCATCGATATCGCCAAGGGCCAGATCCAGCTGATGGCCAACCGGATCCATGACCAATCTCCTTTCGCCCACAAGAAGCTCAAGGAAATTGCCATGGAGCACAGCGAATACGCCTTTCGCATCGTCGCCATCGCCCGCGGCATCACAACCATCATCCCCGGCGGCGAAGACGAGATCCTTCCCCAGGACCAGATTTTTATCATGGCCGGTAGTGAAACCCTGCCCCATCTGATGAAACTTGCCGGCGTCGAGCAGCACCACCGTCAACGCATCATGATACTCGGCGGCGGCCTTATTGGCCATCGGGTAGCGGAGCTGCTGGAAAAATCCGTGGAGGTCAAACTGATCGAACAAGACAGCTTCCGGGCTCAGGAACTCGTCCAGTTGCTGAAACACACCGAGATTCTCCACGGCGACGGATCCAACAGTGACGTGCTGACCTCCGCCGGTCTGCACGAAATGGATACCTTCATCACCGCCACCGGTGAAAACGAAACCAATATTCTCAGCTGCCTGCTCGCTAAAAACCTGATGAACAACGAGAGGAAGAACAGAACCTCCACCAAGACAGGCAAGACCATAGCCCTGGTCAACAAGGAAGACTACCTGGTTCTGGCCTCCACCATCGGCGCCGATCTTGCCCTCAACAAAAAGGTGATGGCCGGCAACGAGATCTTAAAGTTCATCCGGCGCAGCGAGCTGATATCCGTGGTTCACATGCACGGCTTCGATGCCGAAGTGGTGGAGATCGTCGCCGCACCGGGCTCCCCCATCACTAAAAAACCCCTGGCCAAGATCGCTCACCTGGCTGCAGGTTCTATTCTTATCGGCAGTGTCCACCGCCAGGGAGAATGGCGGATTGCGGTAGGCAGCACCCATATACGGGCACATGAGCGGGTCATCGTCATCTGTCTGTCACCGCAGCTCAAGGAAGTGCGCAAAATGTTCAAGATATGAGCAACGCCGACCGATGGAGTAGCTGAGCTCCTTCAAATAGGAACTCACCGGGGTGTTGATCGCGATGTAAAAATATACCGTCATCGCCCATCGCTTTTGAAAACCGAACTCCGATTGCTTCAGGGATCATAAATGAGTCCCCCACCAGCAAGAGACCGCGCTATTTTCCTGCGGATCGCACTCTTGGCGCCGGCCGGGGCTGCCTCAGAGAGTGTTGTGCATGCCCTGCCACAGCCCCTGAAAAAAGCTGCGGGCATTAACGCCCAAAGAGCGAGAACGATAGCCTCCCTCCTGGACGACCAGCATCGGCAACCGCAGTTTGCCTATCATCCTGCCGTTTTGCTTGAGATCAGCGGCCGTCAACGACCAGGTGCCGGTGGGGTCCTTGCGTACCGTATCCAGGCCGAGGGCGACGATGAGAAACTGTGGCGCATATTTTTCAAGGCGCTGCAGGGAACGCTCCAGAACAGCACGGTAGGCCTTACCGTCAAGCTCTTCCCCCAGAGCGTAATTGCGGTTGAAGCCAGTCCCTTCTCCCTGGCCACGCTCATCGGAAAAGCCTGTAAAATAGGGATAGGCGAAGCGCGGATGACCATGGATGGAGATGGTAAAAACATCGGCCCTGTTGTAGAAGATCTCTTGGGTACCGTTACCGTGATGATAATCGACATCAAGGACGGCGACACGACCGTGGCGGCTGAGATAATGGGCGGCGATGGCGGTCGAATTAAAATAGCAGAAGCCGCCGAAGACCCTGCTTTCGGCATGATGGCCAGGCGGTCTGACCAGAGCATAGGCCATACGGTAGCCACCTAGAATCTTATCGGCAGCGGTGAGGGCGCAGTCGACGGCCCCCCTGGCAGCCCTGTAGGCATTGCGGTTGAGCGGGGTAAAGGTGTCGATACAGTAGTATCCTGCCCGCACCGCCATCTCTTGCGGCGGCCTCGCAGCATTTCGTATGGGAAAAACATAGGGGTATACCGATTTTCCCGGCTCAAGGGTCAGACACATACGTTTGAGATATTCGACAAAGGCCGAATCATGAACCGCCTTGATATGTTTCTCGGCGTAATGGTCGGCTGTGACCATATCAAAAAGGCCGGTCTGATCGATGCCCTTGAGGATCGAAGAAATGCGTACAGGCGCCTCGACGTAGCCGCGCTCATGGACATGGTGGATATCATGACCCTCATTAACCACCAGGGCGATACGCCTGTCGATGCTGCAGGCATCAAAGGACTGCTCCGTCGGCACCTTCTTCAGGTATCGTGAAGCCCGGAAGACCACAGGATCGTCGACAAAAGACGCCACCACCATATCTATGTAGTCGGCAGAGCAGATGGTGGCATATTTACGGGTGAGGATGGCCTTTACCGCCCTGCGGCAATAGTCCCGAGGCAGGACTGAAATGCGTCCAAGAGCGTCGAAGAGCAGGTAGGGCGGACAGTCGCCTCCCTCC
>CAKZOA010000274.1 GCA_937132035.1 uncultured Desulfobulbaceae bacterium
CGAGAGCGATATCTACAACAAGAGCAAAAACCTGCTTGGTCTCTACCAGCAACGGGAGGAAATTCGCCAGAAACGCAAGGCGGTGGTCGTCGAGGGCAATTTCGACCTGCTCGCCCTGGCGGACCGCGGCTGCTCCAATGTCGTCGCTCCTCTGGGGACGGCACTGACCTCGCAACAGATCAGGCTTATGGCAAGGTATGCCGAAGAGGCGACGCTGCTTTTCGATGGTGACGAGGCAGGTGTCAAAGCGGCCATGAGGGCCGCACCCCTTTTCCTGGCGGAAGAGGTTTCCGCCAGGGTTGCTTTGCTGCCGAGTGGCCATGATCCCGACACCTATGTACGTGAAAAGGGACTGGAGGCCCTTCAGGCCTTACTCGATGATGCCTCTGAGCTCTCCGAATTCGTCCTTGAGAGGCTCATGGAAGAGCACGGCCTTTCCCTGGAGGGCAAAAGCCGCATCGCCAGTGAACTCAAACCGTTGGCTGCTGCCGCCTCTTCACCGCTGCAACGCTCGCTGATCATCTCTCATTTTGCCGAGAAACTCAAGATTGAGCCAGCCCGCCTCGAGGCTGCAGTCAGTTTTCAGGAGACTACCAACGAACCGGCGAAGAGACACACGGAGAGGCAGAAGAAGCCGGACGCTTCTGTGCTGCCGATTACACCGGCGCAGAAGAGGCTGGTCGAGTTCATGGTTATGCAACCGTGTTTCTTCGCCGAGCTGGAGAGAGGTAATCTTCGACAGGTGCTGCAGGGAGGAGTGGGAGAGATCATTTTCCTGCAGGTGAGGAAAATGGTCGAACAGGGCTCAGAGATTCAGCCGGAGGATATCTTTGCCTCTCTGCCGGAAGGACCCGAGCGGGCACTGGTTGAGAAGATACTGCTCGAGGCCTCTCGCATCGAAAAGCACAAGGGCAGCGAAGCAGCCCAGACGGAGTTGCAGGAACTGCTGCAGTGGCTCGAGATGCAAGCCAAGCGAACGCTTTCAACTTCCCTGATGGTGGAGATAGAGCAGGCTCAGAAGGAGAATGATTTTGCAAAACTGGAAAATCTTTTGCGGCAGAAGCAAACACTGGAGAGGGAAATGCGAGGCGATTGACGCCGAAGGACATCCTGATGACAGTGTTTGGGCAGTGTTTTTTCGCAAAAACTTAAGTGTTTATTGCGTATCGAAATTATTTTGCTATACTGTTCACCTACTGCAGTTGTCCTCCATGCTGGTGCAATTCAGGGTACTTAGCGCAGGCAGTCGGACAATGAACATAGAGAGGTAAAGGGGATTACCATATGGTTCTTGACAGTCAGGATAACAGAGACGACATGGACGACAACGAATACGAGGAGTTCGACGTCTCTGAAGAAGGTTCTGGTCTTCATGATCTGACGGGAATTTTTACACCGGAAGCAGAAGAGCCGAAATTCCTGCCGGACGGCGTTTCGGAGAATCGCCGGGTAAAGCGCAGCGGTGAGCGCCGGCATTATGGCGGAGACCGCAGGAAGGACGACAGACGCCGCATCTCGAGAAGTACGGGGAAAGATGCCAAGCACTCGGTAGACCCCATGAATATCTACCTTCGGGAGATGGGGTCATTGACCCTGCTCAGCCACGAGGAAGAACTGAAACTGGCCAAGAAGATGGAAGACGGCAAGCGAAGAGTGCAGTCGTCTGTCTTTTCGACTTCTTTAGCTATTCCGGCGATCAAACAGATAGCCGATGATCTCAGGGAAGGACGAAGGAAAGTGCACCAGGTTATCTGTGGTGTTCCGGAAAATCATCTCTCTCTGGTGAAAAGAGAAAGAAAAGCCTTTTTCCAGGCGGTGGACGGGGCTCTGGCCCTGGATGAGAAAAGGGAGCAGCTGCGCCGGAAGCTGGTCGCCATGCATCCCGCCAAGGTATCCGAAGTAGAGGAAATAGGCAGTGCAATTGACGCTGTCGGTAAACAGATTGCCGCCTTGTTCGAGAAGCGGATAATTTGTTCCTCCTGTGTCGACGCTGTTGCCTCGGGCCTTGATGAGCTCTCCCGCCGCTTCCGCTACGTTCTAATGGAAGTGCTTCAGGAGTACACATCCCGGGCCGATGATCAAGGCCAGGAAATAGACCCCAAGGCCCTGGAACACCAGGTCAGCCTCCAGTTTCTCGAGGAATCATGTATCAGCCGGCAAATACTGCGAAGCTGTCTCTTCGAAATAGAAGAGGGGCGCGAAATCAGTAAGCAGGCCAAAGAAGCCCTGGTCCGCGCCAATCTTCGTCTGGTCATTTCGGTGTCGAAAAAATTCGTCAACCGGGGGCTGCAGTTCGCCGATCTCATTCAGGAAGGCAACATCGGCCTGATGAAGGCCGTAGATAAGTTCGATTATCATCGGGGCTATAAATTTTCCACCTACGCCACCTGGTGGATTCGTCAGTCAATAACCAGAGGTATTGCCGACCAGGGACGAACTATTCGCCTGCCGGTGCATATGATAGAGACCATCAACCGACTGCTCCGGGTTTCCAAGGACTTCATGCTGGAAGAGCATCGGGAGCCTACTCCCGAGGAGATGGCCCAGCAGCTGGGTACGGAAGTGACCAAGGTGAAATCGGCGCTGAAGATCGCCAAGGATGCCATATCGCTGGATACACCGGTGGGAGATGACGGCGAGACCTTCCTTGGCGACTTCATTGAGGACAACGGTAAGCTGAGTCCGCATGAGGCCACAATGGTCAACAGCCTGCGTGAATGCCTCAAGTTCGTGATGTCCTCTCTTTCTCCACGAGAGGCGAAAGTGCTGCGCATGCGCTATGGTATCGACGTAGACTGCGATCATACCCTTGAGGAAGTGGGGAAGTGCTTTGCTGTAACCCGGGAGCGTATCAGGCAGATCGAGGCCCAGGCTATCCAGAAGCTCAAGCATCCTTCCAGGATCGAGGAGCTGCGGGTTTTCATGATCGACCGCTAGCTTTTTTCGTAATACCCGCTGGCCGGTTGCTTCAGCGTTTTCTGGATGCAGATTTTGCGATGCTGTGGCAGGCAGGTATCATTTTTCTGCCGGCTTCACACGCTTCAGTACTCAGGGACAACCTCCTTTCTCAGCGGCAGAAAATGGATGAAATTACCCAGTGGATGGTGCTGAGCCAGGCTCAGGGCATCGGTGTTGCCGGTTTTTGGGCGCTTGTCGAGCATTTCGGCAGCCCGGAGGCGGTGTTGCAGGCCGCTCCGCAAGAGATCAGATCCGTCAGAGGGATGGGCGACAGGCAGTTGCAGGGACTGGCATGCCGTGAGGAGATTCGTTGCCATTGCCTTAAACAGCAGGACAGGTTTGCCGATTTCGGTGTTGAATGTCTACTCTACACAGCTCCGGCGTACCCCGAGTGGCTGAGCCAAATAAGCGATCCCCCGCCTCTCCTGTATGTTCGCGGCGATACATCTCTTCTGGAATGTTCCTCCATAGCCGTGGTTGGATCGCGGGCGGCGACCAGTTACGGCAGCCGCACCGCCTATCATCTGGGCCGCGGCCTGGCCTCCGCCGGAGTCACCGTCACCTCCGGTCTGGCCCTGGGCATAGATGCCCATGCCCATAGCGGCGCCCTTGCCGCCGAAGGCAACACCATTGCCGTTTTGGGCTGCGGCGTCGATGTTGTCTATCCGCGGGGGAATCGTAAGCTTTTTGAAGAGGTCCTGCAAAGAGGCCTGATTGTCAGCGAATACCCCCTGGGCACTGCCCCTGAGGGCTTTCGTTTTCCCGCCAGGAATCGTATAATAGCAGGCATAAGCCAGGGAGTCGTTGTCGTCGAAGCGGCAAGAAGGTCCGGTTCCTTGATTACCGCCCAGCTCGCCGTCGACGAAGGTCGGGAGGTGTATGGCGTTCCCGGTCAGGTGGACAGCTATAAAAGCGAAGG
>CAKZOA010000275.1 GCA_937132035.1 uncultured Desulfobulbaceae bacterium
TAGGCCGTATATTTGCCGCATATATAGTGGAAAAAGCTATCGAATCAAAGCTGTTGATACCGGATCCGGTACCGGAATGACGGTAGGAGGATTGGGGGTGGCTAAGGCAGGGAAGGTCGGCTTTGAAGACTACCGTTTGTCATTGCGGCGCAGGCCGCAATCCAGGGGTGTTAGTGATGACTTTTGGAGGTGGGGGATTAGTATAAGAGGTGGGCATTTTATGTCATGTTGCTCATTCGTATATCAACAGGTATTGGTGGGTCAGTTCGCTTATGTTCTGGAACCAGGGCAAATCATACATGAGCCTGCCGGTGAAGAGATTGCCGATAAGTTCCAGTGCGCTTCCCCATATCTTTACTGTCTCGTTGTAGAAAAGGACGGCAAAGGCCGATCTTGAGCTCTCCGGGACGATCTCAACTGAATGAAAACGCAGCTCGGCTTTCTGCCCGGTGACGAGCAGGTGGGTCTTGAAGAGTATAAAAGCCCTGGGCATATGGTAGGAGGAGGTCACCAGGGTGACGGAGCGGAATTTGTGTTTGCGGATCAGCTGTACCGCCCAATAGACATCCTCGAAGGTCGAGCGGCTTTCCTTGCCGGTGAGCAGAATGGCCTTCTTGCTCCCGTTCTTTTCCTCAATCTCCTTTTTCAGTTGTTTCTTCGTTTTGTTGATGACCGCCAGGTGTTCGCCCAGGCCGATGTCAACAAGGTGCATTGCTGCCTCTATGCGCTCTTTTTCCCCGGAGAAGACGATTATCAGCTCCGATCTTTGCGGCAATGAAGAGGTAGACTGCAGGTAGGCGTAGAAAAGCAGTTGTGCTGCGGCGACCAGCACGAACAGCAGGAAGGCGAAAAGAAGGATTTTGAAGGGCAGTTTGAGAATTGCCATTACAGGATCCGTGGTGTTCGGTTTCGGTCGTCTGGGATGCCATTTTCTTGACAGCCCGAAATATAAAGATAGTATGCACGATTGAGACAGTGCGGTTAACAGCTCGCAAGCGGTCTGGCCAGACAGGGAGACTGCAGCGGCGAACACCCCAAGAGGTATCGAGGACACATGATCACACCGGAGCTGCGAGTCATACTGGTTTTTCTCACCTCGCTGATATCGACCATCTTCTTAATACCAAAACTGGCCAGGATCGCAACTAGAATTGGGTTGGTGGATCATCCGGCGGCGCGCAAGATCCACAGCCGTCCCCTGCCGCTGGTGGGCGGTATCGCCATGGTTATCTCGGCCACCTTCAGCTTTCTGCTCTTTATTCCGCTGGAAGGGTTGCGCGGCTATTTTATCGGCATGGCCATTCTGCTGCTCATCGGTTTTCTCGACGACTACAGCGAGATCGGCCACCGGGAGAAGTTTCTGGCCCAGGTGCTGGCGACCTCGATTCTCATGTATCTGAGCAGGATATATCTGCAGAATTTTGGCGATCTTCTGGGCATAGGCGATATCGTGCTGCCGGCCAACACCTTTATCGTCTGGGGGGTAACCGTGTTCTGCGTGGTCGGGGTGACCAATGCCGTCAATCTCATAGACGGCCTTGACGGTCTGGCCGGCGGTTTTTCCTTCGTCGCTTTCCTCACCTTTGCGGCGCTGGCCTCGCTGGCGGGCAATACCCCGGTGATGCTGCTCTGTCTGGCTCTTTTGGGGGCAGTGATGGGCTTTCTCCGCTTCAACTGGGTGGAGGCGACGATCTTCATGGGCGATGCCGGCAGCCTCTGCCTCGGCTTCTCGCTGGCCCTCGTCGCCCTGGTGCTGACCCAGGGCGATGCCGCCCAGGTGCGGCCGGTGGTGCCGCTGCTGGTACTGGCCGTGCCTGTTGTCGATACCCTGACGGTGATGATCAAGCGCATTCTCCGGGGCCAGAGCCCCTTCAAGTCGGACAGATATCATCTCCATCATATCTTTATCAGATACGGCATGCCCAGAGGCTGGGCGGTGCGGGTGATCATCGCTCTCTGCACGATGTTTTCGTGCGTTGCCGTGCTGTCGGTGCTTTTTTCCTGGCCGGACTGGCTGCTTTTCGCCATATTCATCGGCTATTTTATCGCTTATGTGGTGGCCTCCTTCTACATTATCACCTTTATGCGGGTCGGCAAGAAGATGGCGCGCAGCCGGGCGGCGAAGAGGCGGCGGCCGACGGTGCGGTTTGCTTCGCCAGCTTTTCTAAAGATTTTCAGGAACTTTAAGATCTACCAGTTTATCCGGAAATCGCGACGTTTTCCGGTGGCAATGCAGCTGGAGGTCGCGGCCAGAGACAAGGGAGAAGTATATGCCGGCGATGTCATCAACATATCCAACGGCGGGCTTATGGCAAATATCCCTGAGCTACAGCAACTGCTGGACGAGATTATCCTCAAGGTGATCTACGAAAAGGACGGGACAAAGCATTTTCTCGAACTGCCGGCGAGACATGTCTGGCTGTCGAGCAAGGACGGAGCCTGCTACCATGGCTTTGAGTTTCTCGATTTCGATGGCGATCAGGATCAGATTATTTTTCGGTTGCTGGTCAGGTCGAAGCAGTGAGAGAATGTGTCCCCGTTTGACTGGATGCCGGATCCGTCATTCCGGACTACGATTCGATATCGGCATGACGGAAGAGGGGAGATTGGTGGCTATCGCAGGGAATGTTGAAATTGGTGCTGGTTTTGGTTTTCTGGACTCCGGATCAGGTCCGGAATGACGGTAGGGGAAGGGTGGTCCCTTCCGCAGGGTAAATTGGTAGAGGTGGCGGGAGGCTACCGTTTGTCATTGCGGTACCGGATCAAGTCCGGTATAAACTCCGGTCGCAATCCAGATAGATTTTGTGTCGAATGATGTCCTCTCGCCATGAAAGTTGACGTTGGAACCAAAGGTAATAATTGTTTTTCCTTACATAAAAAGGGCTTGCAATAATATTTTCAATACGTTAATCATTGTGTTAGGTGATAAGGGTGTTGGCAGTTTATGTAAAATCGGAAAACACCTCCACCCGATAAACGGCAAAGGTTACGAAGAAGCTTCGGAAGTGTATATATTAAGGGGAGGTAAGTGAATGAAGAGATTAGTATTTGTTATGGGGCTTATCCTGATTACGGCGACAGTTGCCGTTGCCGAGTGGCTGGTTAACTTTCAGGATACCTTTTACCAGGAAGGCATAGACAATGCCGTTGTTGTCGCCATGAAGGAGG
>CAKZOA010000276.1 GCA_937132035.1 uncultured Desulfobulbaceae bacterium
TTGAGATGAAGCCCATAAAACGACAGGTCGACGGCATCGAGGCTGGAGCCATATTTCTCCTCCTTGACGATACCTGAAACTATCTCACTCCAGATCGGCAGAGCTCCACCGGATCCGGTGATACGCGTTGCCCCTTTTTTCATCGGCGCGTTGTCGTCAAAACCGACATAGACGCCGACCGCATACCCGTCCTCAACACTGAGGCCGCCACCGGCTTGGGCAAGCGCCGGTAGAAAGCCGAAAAAGGCGGCGTTGGTATAACGGTTGGCCGTACCGGTTTTGCCGAGCACGGGAACGGAGAGACCGAGGTCATCCAGCCTGTCGAGCTTGGTTTCAGAGCCGGCCGCATTCAGTTTAATGTGCTCGTCGGCATATCTGCCCGTACCAAACTTGACGACATTTTCGAGTACGTGGCCTATGGCAACGGTGGTCTCCGGGGCAAGGAGCCGACGATGGGTGCGTTCCGGTCTGTAGACCACTTCGCCGTCGCTGGTTTCGATGCGGTCAATGATGCACAACAGGTCATTGTTCTCATCGTCGTATATACCGGACATGACAACCTCACCTGTGGCCATCGCCTCATAAAGCCGCAGGGTCTCAAGAAGGGTGACGACATTGGACCCCAACGGAAAGGAAAGAACCGGCTTGAGTTCACTGTCGACCCCCAGTTCCCGGGCCAGGGCCACCACATACTTCAAGCCCACCAGGATTCTGTAGTCACCGACATGCTCAAGTACCTCCATACTGTAGGGCTGTTTCTTCTGCAATGACGTCATTTCCCTGTCGATCTGCTGCTGCATGAGGTCAAAGGTTTCCACCGAGATAGGGCCGTCGAGGTAGACATTGTTCCAGAACCGCTGCCTGTCAGCGGCATCCAGCCCGCCGAGAATATCTCCGAGCTTTAGGGTCGAAACCGGTATCATGCCGCCGCTTGCCGATGCGTCTTCGAGGTACCGGTAGTCTTTGGCAAAGGTATCGTAGTACAGGCGGCCTTTACTTTCCGGTGCTCCGGTGTTGTCCGGAGACGGCGACGGTTGGTAGCCAAAGTCCAGAGCCTGCTGCCGCACCTGATACTGCTGGCGAAAACGCTCGAACTGGCGGCGCGTCTCTTCGAGCTGGAGATAGCTCTGAGAGAGTATTTTCAGCCTCAGTTCCAACTCCTTGCGCTCGCCGCTGCTAAGATTCGCTCTGTTGTGTTGTATTTTGGTCTCCACCGCCTCGCGGAAATCGGCAAAACCAAGCCCGTAGTGCATGTTCTGCAGGCGCTGGTATTCCAGGTCCCTTCCGGCAAAGATCAGGTCGGTTTCAACGTTTTTCAAGGCAAGAGCGTAGGCGGCCTTGCGAAGAACATCATCGTTGAGAACAATGCCGTTGCTATCGCGTATCCGGCTGCGGAAACGCGAATAGGGTTCTTCTTCGCCGTCGACAACGCGCGGCGCCAGGCCAACATGGGAGGCCACTTCAGCAAACTGCTCACTGGTGAGCTGGTCGCAGAGATGGGCGAGCAACCATACCGAAGCAACGTTTTCCGACTTTACCCCGGCCCAACTCAGGGAAACCTCGTCGAAGGGAGAATGATGATCGGGCCGGGGAAAATACGGCTGGTTGTAGAAGACAAAAACATCGCGACGGTTGCGCAGGGTGTCGGTGGTATTCCAGCCAAGCTGATGAGCGGCGGCGTAGACAAAGGGTTTGAAAGAGGATCCCATGGTTCTGCGGGCATATATAGCCCTATTGTAAAAACGGTTTTCAACGCCTCCCGCCACCGCCTTGATGAGACCGTCTTTAAGAACAAGGGCTCCGCCATTGATCTGCGGAAACTTTTCCAGGTCAAGTTCGAGCAGATCATTTTCCTTTTTACCACGTACGCTTACCCATACTTTGTCGCCCGGTCCGAGCTGCTCGACAAAGGCCCTGTAATCGCTTTCAGCTGCCTGAGTCCATGGATTTTTCTGCCATTTCACCCGAGCCTCCACCAGCCGGCTGATGCCGCTTTTACCAATCACCCCGAGGCCAAAACGCCGGCCGAGATCCACCGTAATGACCGGTGATGCCGCATCACCGTCCACGGTTTCGATCACCCCAAGGCGGAAAGCGCCTGTTTGCGCTTCGGCATCGCCCGCGTAATCGAGCTTTTGCAACTCATCCTGTACCTCCTGACGTTCGTAGCCGCGCAGACGTACATCGAGCCTGGAAAGATCGTGACGAAGCGAATAGAGCGTCTGATCCTGCATGTCCTTGTCGACTGTGGTAATAATACGGACGCCGGAAGTGGCGACATTGGAGATATTATGTTCTGCCAAGGCCTCTGCTACCTCCGTCGAGGAAGCGGCATCCTTGACCATATCCATGACATAGTCGAGCGGAAATCCGACCCGCCCGTGTTTGAGGCCAATATCGCTAAACAAGGCTACTCCGTGCTGATGCCTGCTGATCATGCCCAACTCCAGCATATTGGTCAGCACGTAATCGACCCTGGCGCGGCCGCGCTCAAGCGCCTTTTTCGTTGCCTCTTCGCCCTTTTTGATAAAAGGGTTGTAATAATTCGGGCGCTTTACACTGCCGGCTATATAGGCGCACTGGAGCAGGGAGAGCTCTTCGGGCTTTTTGTCGAAATAGTACCTGGCGGCCACCCCTAAGCCGTGGCCATTGCCATAGACATAGAACTGATTGGCGTAAAACTCGAATATCTGCTCCTTGGAATAATGGTATTCGAGTCGCAGCGCATAAAGCAGTTCTTTTAATTTGGCCTTGATGGAGCGGTTTTCCCGTTTAAAGAGATTTTTTGCCGTCTGCTGGGTCAACGTCGAGCCGCCCTGGACAATTCTGCCGGACTGAATATTCTTTATCGCCGCCCTGACGATACCGACGATGTCAAAACCAAAGTGAGAAAAGAAGGTGTTGTCTTCGGAGGCCACCAGAGCATTGATAAAGTTCACCGGAATCTTTTCGTAGGATACGTACTGCCGATGGGCCTCGTCGAAAAAGACACCGAGCCTGGTAACACCGTCGCTGTAGAATACCGGACTTTCTTTGCCGAGAATACCATGGATGTTTTCCGGCCTGATTTTATCGCCAGGATTAAGCGCTACAAACCAGTACAGCGCTCCTCCGCCGGCCAGGACGGCAAGAACAACCATAACAGTTACAAACCAAAATAATTTCTTCAACATGATAGAGATGGTGCCAAGCACCGGATATTGGGAAACAATAGAGGAGTTTTTAGCATCAACGGTGTGCTACTATGCTATTTTCCTTGCATTTCGCCATATCTTAAGGTTTAAATACAGACATTTTGATGCCTGGAGGGCAGAACCGTGAATGTACTCCGTTCAACTCGATAACTCAACACGTAGAGTTCATATTACTCCAGTGACGGTACTGCAACATGATAATATGCAATACACATCCTCGAAATGCAATACTCTAAAATACACTTTCCGCTTCTTGCCTGCCTGATACTTCTGCTGTCCGGCTGCACCGCTAAAGAACAACTGCTCTGCCTCGTCGAATTCGGCACAACCGAACAGAGAGAGGATATTTCCCTGCTTGATTCGGAAAGCACCCCCGCACCTCCACCGGAATTATTGCCCCAACCGGTGGAAGCGGAAACCTGCATCGCCCAGGAACTTGACGCCCTCGAACGTACGGGCTCCTGGGGCAGCCACATAGAACCCTCGGAAGAGGAAATCCAGAAATATGATTTTCCGGTGGTTGTCAACAAACAGGTAGAGATGTACCTGCAGCTGTTTCAGGGCAGGCAGAAAAAATATTTCAAGCGTTGGCTGGCACGCTCCGGCCGGTACATGCCCCTTATACACAGAGAGCTGGAAAAAGCCGGTCTGCCAAAAGATCTCGCCTACCTTGCCATGATTGAAAGCGGTTTCAACCAAAGGGCTTACTCCCGTGCCAGGGCCGTGGGGATGTGGCAGTTCATGCGCGCTACTGGACGGGACTACCATCTCCAGGTCGATTCCTATGTCGACGAACGCCGCGATGCGCTGAAGTCGACCCAGGCGGCGGTAGCTTACCTTAAAGATCTCTACCAAATGTTCGATGACTGGCACCTTGCTGTCGCCGCCTACAACGGCGGACCAGGCAAAATCGGCAAAGGCTTGAAGAGATACAAGGCCGAAAGCTTCTGGAAGCTGGCGGAAAAACGCTATCTGCGCTTGGAAACCAAACGCTACGTGCCCAAACTCATTGCCGCTATCATCATCGGCAAGGAACCGGAAAAATACGGTTTTGAAAATATAGTTTATGAAAAACCGATGGAATATGACCGCATCGAGGTTGTTCCGGGAATGAGTATCGATGCCCTGGCACTGATAAGCGGAGGCAGTAAAAGTGAGCTGCGGCTCCTCAATCAGGAACTCAAAACTGACAGGACACCGCTCAACCGCAGCGATTATATAGCCAATATCCCTAAAGGCTCTGTCTCTCTTGCCCAGAAAAACATGTCTCGGTTGCACAGCGTCGTCAAAACTGGCTATAAAACTCATATCACAAACCAGAATGAGACACTGGCAGCCATCTGTAAAAAATACAAGATCAACACCACTACCCTGCTCAAAGTCAACAATCTCCGCAGCGGCAAGCTTCGCCAGGGGCAGCGGCTACGAATTCCCTACAGCCTCGTCGACTACCAGCTACTGCCGGAAAATGGCACCGCCATCGCCCATGCCGGTGACAGTCTGGTGCTGCATACCATAAAACGCGGAGAAACCATCTCCAAGATCGCCACCAAATACTCGGTCCCCAAAGAGCTCATCGCCGAGTGGAACGGCCTGAAAAACATCCATTCAATCCGCGCCGGCCAGCGGTTGGCATTATATATCGTCAATCACGGTGCAGCGGCAACCGCAGCCAATAGCGGCAAAAAAGTCCGAGCAAAAAGTACCACTGACAATCTTATTGTTTTGGCAGAGACCAAAAAGACTCTGTCGGCCGCGGCAGATGAGAAAAACTCGTTCAGCTGGTACCGGGTACGTTCAGGAGATACACTCTGGAAAATATCCAGACGTTTTAATACCTCCCCGAAAATGATAAAGGCCTGGAACAATCTCGAATCCAATCTCATCCATCCGGGCAGCGAGCTCAAACTGAAAGATGTCTAAGCCGTAAGAATGGGTAAAATCCCGGTTTCTTCTAGCTTCCTCTGGGTCACCCGGCCCGCAGTGACGGTGTACTGGCGCAGTTGGTTGTCTCAGAGGACTGCGGGAGGCATTATTCTGCTTGTGCTAGAATAGGAAAAAGGTCATTCCCCCAATTGTACATCCGGCCCATCATATCTTCTATGGTTCTATGGCCAAGCGAAGATCAACACCTGCTTCTCGCCGCCGATAGGATCTTAAAACAAATGGCAGCCTCCTAAATATTTCTCAGCGAATCTTTACAAGCACACCTTTCGTCACCATATTGGGGCAAGCTTACTCATTACCACAAGAAGGTGCATCGCCGCCTTTGACATGTGTACACTCATGACAGAATCTACATTACCTCACAACGACTATGGCGATGACGTTCACGTCCTCGAAACGAGCGAAAAAACCATCTACCTTGTCGGTACAGCCCATATTTCAAAGGAGTCTGTCGACCTCGTCGAAAAGATCATAGCCTGCGAGAAACCCGACGCAGTCTGCATCGAACTCGACGACAAGCGCTACAAGGTCCTCACTGAAAAAAAACGCTGGCAGTCTCTGGATCTCAAGGAAGTGATCCGCAACAAGCAGCTGTCGACGCTGATGATCAATATGCTCATGGCCTCCTATCAAAAGAAGCTCGGCAGCCAACTGGGTATCTCGCCCGGCGCCGAACTCCTGGCCGCCGCCGAAGCAGCCAGGGCAAAAGATATCCCCATCTTCCTCTGCGACCGCGATGTCCGCATAACCCTGAGGCGGGCCTGGAAATCGACCTCCTTTTTCCGCAAGGGCTATCTTTTTACCGCTTTACTCGGCGCCATGTTCGACCGCACCGAAGTAAGCGAGGAAAAACTCAGCGAGTTGCGCAAAAAGGACGTGCTGGCCGAGCTGATGGATGAAATGGGTGATTCGTTGCCCGACGTCAAGCGTGTCCTCATAGATGAACGCGATATCTATCTCGCCGAAAAAATTCGCCATACACCAGGCCAAAGGATAGTGGCCGTGGTGGGTGCCGGCCATGTCAGCGGTATCATTGACCAGCTGCCCCGGGACAACAGCGGCACCATGCAAGAGATCAGTACCATCCCGCCGGTCTCCCGTGGCATTAAAATCATCGGCTGGCTGATTCCGGCGATCATTATCGGCTCGCTTATTACCATTGGTTTCCAAAAAGGGGCGTCGGTTGCCGGCGCCAATTTACTCTACTGGATTCTCGCCAATGGCATTCCCTCGGCCATCGGTGCTCTCCTGGCGCTGGCCCATCCATTTACCACCATAGGCGCCTTCGCCGCCGCACCCATCACCAGTCTGACACCAGTAATCGGCGCAGGCTACGTCACGGCTTTCATCCAGGTGCTGGCACGTCCTCCGCTGGTGGCCGAATTCGAGACGGTGGCCGACGACATGACCCATTTTAGCAGGTGGTGGACCAACAAGCTGCTGCGGGTGTTTCTGGTGTTCATCCTCACGGGGATGGGGTCGGCCATAGGCACCTATGTTGGCGGATATGAAATAGTTACGAATCTTCTAGGGTAATACTAAAGACTAACCATGGAAAAAGATACTTATACGGCGACACCGCAGCTGAGCTCCAAACAGATCAAATACCTTCGAGGGCTGGGCCATAAACTGTCACCACTGGTGCTGATCGGCAAGGAGGGCATGAGCACACAACTCCTGGAAACTGTCGATACCGAGCTTTCAAACCACGAACTGTTGAAAGTGAAAATCGGCAGCAACAGCAGCGTCGACAAAAACGAAGCAGCCCTTCGCATTCCCGAAGCCACCGCCAGCGCCCTCGTTCACTTCATCGGTAAAACCCTGTTGCTCTACAGACCGAACCCAGATAAGCCCAGAGACAAGCGGCTGCATATTCCCAAGATATAGTATCTCGCGTGCGGTAGGTCGGATTGAGGGGGAGCGCCCCAGCCAGCTGTGTTGGCTTGGCTGTGGAGTCGCCGGCCTGCGATCATCATGCAGGCGGGGGAGGCAAACCGA
>CAKZOA010000277.1 GCA_937132035.1 uncultured Desulfobulbaceae bacterium
CGGATGTGCCAATCATCATGTGTACAGGCTATAGCACCAGAGTCGATGCCGACAAGGCCGCCTCCTTGGGTATCTACCGTTTTTTGATGAAGCCGGTCTCCAGAATCGAACTGGCCATCGCCATTCGTCAAAGCCTTGACGAAGCCGTCACCGAAGACAGTTAACACCATTACCTTATGCTGGTGAAATACTCTTTCGCCCCTTGCTCATCTGTCTAGCGTGAAAATCCTTCTGCGCCTGGACGCAGGCCATTGATGTGATCTCCAGTATACCGAATGAAGGGGTGTGTATGAAACATGCTTGAACTCGTCGGCATTTGACAGAAAGGGTAATTCGGCTTAAAAAGTGAGTAACTGATAGTCCGTTTGACGATAACGGCACTCCCCCCGGAGGAGTCTTCTTCGTGAATTTGCAAGCAGAACACACTCCACCAATAACCATTCCACCCATAACCTAAGAGAAAAAATATTAGCCCATGGCAGATCAATTTGAACACAAACTGAAAACCAGACACCTCACTCTCGACGATTATACGACGCTGCGGGACATCTTCAACAGAGCCTATAAACGCGTCGATGCGCCCTGGCAGGAACGGGAGATAGCAATGCTCATCAAGCGTTTCCCAGAAGGCCAGATCTGCATCGAAGACAACGGCAAAGCCGTGGCCGTGGCCCTCTCCATAATTATCGACTTCAGTCTCTTCGGCGAACAGCATTCCTATGACCAAATAATTGCCGGCGGCACATTCAAGTCCCACGACCCGGAAGGAGATTACCTCTACGGCATCGAGGTCTTCGTCGATACCGAGTATCAGGGCATGCGCCTTGGCCGCAGGCTCTACGATGTCCGTAAGGAACTCGCCGAAAATCTCAATCTCAAGGGTATTCTTCTCGGCGGACGCATCCCCGGCTATCATAAACACTCCCAGGAAATGACACCGCAGAAATACATTCTCAAGGTGAAAAACCGCGAGATCCACGATCCGGTGCTCAGCTTTCAGCTCTCCAATGATTTTCATGTGAGAAACCTGCTTAACAAATACTGGCCGGAAGACGATCATTCCCGCGGGCATGCGGTGCTGCTGGAATGGGTTAATATATACTATCAGAAGAAAACCAAACTTATCGGCGGCGCCAAGTCCATCACTCGCCTGGGAGTCGTCCAGTGGAAGATGCGCAGATTCAATTCCTTCGAAGACTTTCTGCAGCAGGTGGAGTTTTTCGTCGACACCGTCAGCGATTACGCCGCCGATATCGTTTTGTTTCCCGAGCTGTTCAACGCCCCGCTCATTCACACCTACGAGGGCAATAATCCGGTGGATGCCATGCGCGAGCTGGCAGGTTACACCGAAGATCTCCGGCAGGCCATGGTCGATCTGGCCATCACCTACAACATCAACATCGTCACCGGATCCGTCCCCATGCTTCATGAGAACGGCAAACTCTATAATGTCTGTTTTCTCTGCCGGCGGGACGGTACCTGGGACAGTCAGGCGAAACTCCACATCACCCCCGACGAAGAGGCCTGCTGGAACTTTGACGGAGGCAATGAAATCAAAGTCTTCGACACCGATGTCGGCAAGGTGGGTATCAATATCTGCTACGATGTCGAGTTTCCCGAACTGGCCAGGCTGCAGGCCATCAAGGGGATGAAGATTCTGCTGGTCCCCTACTGGACCGACACCAAAACCGGCTACCAGCGGGTGCGCCGCTGCGCCCAGGCCCGCGCCATCGAAAATGAATGCTTCGTGGCCATCTCCGGCAGCGTCGGCAATATTCCCAAAGTCGAGACCATGGGGATCCAGTATTCCCAGTCTGCTATTTTCACACCCTCGGATTTCTCCTTTCCTCACGACGCCATCGCTGCCGAGGCCACCCCGGGAATAGAAGACACCCTCATCGCCGATATCGACCTCGACCTCATCAAGGAACTGCGGGCAAAGGGCAGCGTCCGCAACATGGAAAGCCGTCGTACCGACCTCTACAGCCTCTCCTGGAGCCGCACCGCTAAAGGAGAGGGGGATGAGCCATTATAGCGACAAACAGCTCCTACGCTTTTTCTTTGAGGTATTCGATGATGTCGTCGCTTTCATACATGGAGGTGTCGCCATCCACCAGAAACGGTACCATGGCCTTGCCGCCGATGCGTTCCACCTCCCGGCGGCCTTCGGTGCCGGGAGCGGCATCGAGTATCGCATAGTCCTCATCCTTTTTCAGCGCCAGCTCGTCTGCGGCGCGCAGAACCTTCAGACAGAAAGGACATTTATCCCAGATATATAAATCTATCATTTGCACTCCTTTATGGTGGTTCAGCCAGGCCTCCTTCATGGGCCTTGCCATCTGCGGGGACCTGCACCGTCAGGTGCGTATGCCCGTTCCTTTCTCTAATAAGTAGAGATTGACGGAAAACAAGAGTACGGCGAAGAGTACCAGCATCGCCATCCCCATCCAGACACTGATATCGGAAAATCCCAAAAAACCGTAGCGGAAACCGTTTATCATGTAGATTATCGGATTGGCCTTGGAAATGACCTGCCATATCTGCGGCAGCAGCGCTATCGAGTAGAAGACTCCGCCAAGATAGGTCAGCGGTGTAATAACAAAGGTTGGGATTATTGATATATCATCAAATTTCCGGGCAAAAATACCATTTATCATTCCCGCCAGAGAAAAGACAAAGCTGGTGAGAATGGCAAAGAGTATGGTATGGGCGACGCTATGGAACAGCAGGCTGACCAGGGAAACCAGCAAGCCGACGCTGAGACCGCGGGTCATGCCGCCTGAGACATAACCGAGGACTATGACCCAGCTCGGGGTGGGAGAAACAAGCAGCTCCTCGATATTCCGCTGGAACTTGGTGCTGAAAAAGCTCGAGACCGTGTTGGAATAGGAATTTGTGATAATCGCCATCATGATCAAACCTGGGGCGATGAAGGCCATGTAATCATAGCCGCCGATATCTCTGAGCTGAGAGCCGATGAAGCTGCCGAAGATAATAAAATAAAGGGTCATGGTGATCACCGGCGGCACCAGGGTCTGCACCCATATGCGAAAGATCCGGGTCATTTCCTTTCTGGCGATGCTGCCAAGTGATATCAGGTTACTGTTCATTTTTGCAAAATCCCCATAAAGAGTTCTTCCAGCCTGTTAGATTTATTGCGCATGCTCTCAACGACGACACCGCGGTCGCCAAGATGGGAGAACACCCTGGTGAGCGATTGGTCTCGATGCTTGGCCACCTCCAGGGTCGTGTCGTCTATGCGCTTGAAGAGCGCGTTGTCGAGTTCGTCGAGTTCGGGCAGGGAATCTTTGGTCTCCAGCAGAAAGGTTTCCGTATCGAGCTTGCGCAGCAGTTCCTTTTTGCTGGTATTTTCGATCAACTCTCCGTGATTGATGATACCGATTCTGTTGCAGAGCTGTTCGGCCTCCTCGAGATAATGGGTGGTGAGGATGATGGTTTTGCCTTCAGTGCTGAGTTCCTCGAGAAAGGCCCACATGCCGCGGCGCAATTCGACATCGACACCCGCCGTCGGTTCGTCGAGAATAAGCAGCTTCGGTTCATGCACCAGGCCGCGGGCGATCATCAACCGCCGCTTCATACCGCCGGAAAGTTCCCGGGCGGTGGCTCGACGCTTGGACCACAGTCCAAGTTTGCTCAGATATTTTTCGGCCCTCTCCAACGCCAGTTTGTGGGGCATACCGTAATACCCGGCCTGCAGGGTGACGATATCCTCCACCTTTTCAAAGATGGAGAAATTAAACTCCTGCGGCACCACGCCAATAAGCCGCTTGGCCGCCGGGAAATCCTCATCGATATCGACTCCGAATACCTTGACGGTGCCGGAAGTCTTGGTCACCAGCGAAGTGATGATGCCGATAATGGTGGTCTTGCCGGCACCGTTGGGGCCGAGCAGTCCGTAGAACTCGCCTTCGGCCACCTCAAGGCTGATGTTCTCCAGCGCTCGGACACCGCTTTTGTAGGTCTTGCAAAGATCGTTTAAAGTCAAGGCATTCATAGCATCAGTTCGCAAGCGTGATAAAATAATCGACAATCTCTTCTGCCAGCGGCCGACCGTCGAGTTCGGATATCTGGACGATGCCGGTGGGACAGGTGGTATTGATCTCGGTGAGCTGCTCGCCGATGAGATCAAGTCCGACAAAATGTATGCCCTGTTCGACCAGCCAGGGTCCGAGGGTATCGACAATCTCCTGCTCCCTGGGGGTGAGCTCGGTCTTCAGAGCGTCGCTGTTGGCAAAGTTGGCGTGATAGCCCTGCTTCGGCCGACGCATGGCCGCTCCCAGGAATCGGTCTCCAGCCATGATCACCCTTTTGTCGCCCTCAAAGACCCTTTCCTCGAATTTCTGGATCATGACCGGCATTCTGCCGCCGTCGGTGGCGGCCTGCAGGGTGTGTTCGTCGACTGTGCCCAGTTTGCGTACAGACTTGCCCTGGAAGCTATCCAGAGCCTTGACCACACACATCCCCTGCTGCTCGATGAATCGGCTCAGCAAGCCCATATCCGAGCTCACCAGGGTCGGTGGCATGAACCGTTTGAAGGGCAGAACTATCAGTTTCTCATTGAAGTCCCGCAGAGCCGCCGGACTGTTGACAACCAGGGTGCCCGACAGCGACAGCAACTGCGTGGCATAATGAAAGGCCATGTCATAGGGCGGTTCCTTGCGCATGAGAATAAGAGAGTAATCGCCCAGTGGCCGCACCTGCTCACTGCCGCTCTCTTCAGTAGCCAGAACGGCGGCGTACTCTTCGAAAAACAGCTTTTCAATGGTTGCCACCTCAACCTCTATCCCCTTTCTTCGAGCCATATCGATCAGGGCAATCGAGGTATCGGTCTTGGCAATCAGCGCTTCAATGGGGTCGAGCACCACGAGCCATTTCATCATTTCAGCCTCCAATGTCGTTGTCCCTTACCGCCCATCGTCGCACTGCTCAAAGCGTCGATGGCAGAAACGGGAGAGCGGTCACTGTCCCGGACCGGGAAATTCCTCTTTCCGGCAGCTCCCTCTGTCATACGGGGTAACATGTTACTCTCTCGCCTGGCCGGCGAACGATTCACCAGCGATTCTATTCACGGCAGCGAAAGAGGTCAAGACAAATGCCTCTGCCCTCAGAGTATGTACTGCCAAGAGAACACAGGCAATGAATATACGTGAGGCCAGAGGCCAGTGCCACCACCATAAATACCTCTGGTTACCTGTGAGATTCAGCGGGGTATACGAAAAAACTTGCCTGTTGAAAAATCCGCGCTAGAATGTACACCTTTCGAGGCAACCGATAAGAGGAAACTCTTTTCAGGGGCCGTCAGCGTCCAGAGGTTCAGAGAAAAAATCGGGTTCCCTCACCCCGTCCACCAAAAAGGATCACCATGCTCCAGCTCACCGAGGCACAGATACAACGTGCACTTTTCCTGCTTGTATCTTTCCATATTTTTATAATCGCCATCAGTAATTATCTTGTTCAGATTCCCTTTCAGGTATTCGGATTGCATACCACCTGGGGAACCTTCAGTTTTCCCTTTATTTTTCTGGCCACGGATCTGACGGTGCGGATCTTTGGCGCCGCCAGAGCCCGCAGGATCATCTTCTCCGCCATGCTGCCGGCCCTGGTTTTATCCTACCTGATCTCGGTACTCTTCTATGAAGGCCTATTTCAGGGCGCACCAGCCCTTCAAGGACTCAACATCTTCGTCTTCCGAATCGCCCTGGCCAGTTTTACCGCCTATGTTATCGGACAGCTGCTGGACATTAAGGTGTTTTCCCGGCTGCGGCGCAACAGGCGCTGGTGGGTCGCCCCTTCGGCGTCCACCGTCGTCGGTAACCTGCTTGACACCGTGGTCTTCTACGGCATAGCGTTTCTGGCCAGCTCCGATCCTTTCATGGCCCTCCACTGGCCGGAAATCGCCGCTCTCGACTACGCCTTCAAACTCTGTATCAGCATTATTTTCTTTCTGCCGCTCTACGGTATTCTTCTGCACTGGCTGAGTGAGAAGATCCTCAGCGCCAGATCGCAGCAGACCGCCATCTGTTGAGTCGCCGGTCCCGGGCCGGTATAAAAATTCTCTTGCTTCATCGTGCCAGGAGCCCTAAGGTGGGTTACCAGTAGCCACTTTTTTCTCCACCAACAGATGGAATCATGCACAGCCCTCCAGATCAACACTCGTCCACCGGAGCCTTCAGCCATGAATTCGTGGTCGGCGAGACGACAATCGATGAAAACGGCCACGTCAACAACGTCGTCTATGTCCAATGGATGCAGGATGTGGCCATACTTCACTCCGCCGACTGCGGCGGCACCGCCGCTACCCACGCTCTCGGCTGCAGCTGGATCGTCCGCAATCACCAGATCGATTACCTCGCCCCGGCCTTTGCCGGTGAGGGGGTCATCGCCATAACCTGGGTTGTCGACTTCCGCAAGGTACGCTCCCTGCGAAAATATGCCTTCCTTCGGAAAAGGGATAACAAGGTGCTTGCCCGCGGTCAGACGGAGTGGGTTTTCGTCGATCAGAGCAGCGGCCGTCCGCGCCCCATTCCCCGGGAAGTAAGCTGCCTCTATCCGCTGCTGCCGGACTACCGGCCATGAACACGTTCTTGCCTGCCGCCGAACACAGGGGAAAGCACGGGGCAAGGGGAGATGTTCGATGAAGAACCAAACCCTCTTCACCCTGCTGCTTTCAGTTTTCATCGCCCTTCTCGGCATCGGCATCATTGTCCCCATAATGCCGGTCTTTGCCCAGGAGCTCGGTGCCGGAGGCTTTGCCCTGGGCATGATCATCGCCGCCTTTTCCATGACCAGAGGGGTCCTGCTGCCGGTGGTCGGCAACCTCTCAGACAGGTGGGGCAGGAAAGGTTTTCTCGCGGCCGGTCTCTGCATCTACGGCCTTGTCGGCCTGCTCATTCCCGAAGCCACAAGCGTTCACCAGCTTATTCTCATTCGCGGATTCCACGGCGTCGGCTCGGCAATGATCGTACCCATCGCCATGGCCTATCTCAGCCTGCTGGCTCCAGCGGGAGAGGAGGGGCGCTACATGAGCTACCTCAACATCGCCATATTTTCGGGCATCGGCTGCGGACCGATAATCGGCGGCGTGCTCTACGACGCCTTCAGTTTCGCCTCCGTCTTCCATCTCATGGCCGTTTTGAGCTTTGTCGCCCTTGCTCTGGTGGCTCTTTACATGCCTGCCCAGCCACCAGCACAGAAGCAGGATATCGGCCTGCTACGGAGCATGCGCAATATGGCCGCCAGCCTCAAGACCAGCGGCATCCTGCTTGCCAGGTTCGCCACCATGATAATCATGGTGCCGACCATGGCCTTTCTGCCGCTCATCATGTCTGCCTGGCCCGGCAGCAGCGGCCTGCAAATCGGTATCGTCATCGCCGGCAGAACCTTGACCAACGCCGTCCTGCAGGTACCCTTCGGCAGATTCTCCGATCGCGGCAACAAGCTGGTCATTCTCGTGAGCGGCTCTCTGCTGCTGGCTGTGACGGTACTGTGCATCCCCTGGATTACAAACTTCTGGGGCATGGTCGTTCTCTACCTCATCCTCGGCGCTGAAGAGGCAGCCGTCTGGGCCGTGCTCGGCGCCTATGCCTCCATAGAGGCCAAACAGCATTACGGCCATGGCACCATGATGGGTGTTTTTTCCCTGGCCATGAGTTTCGGCGTATTTACCGGTGCAGTGTTCACCGGCATCACCATGGACTGGTGGAGCATCTATGCCGCCTACGGGGTTGCCTGCAGCGCCGTTCTTCTGCTCTCAATGACAGCGGCGCTGATGATCGCTGGTGATGGCTATCGTCAAAAAAAGGCCGCCTGAACCCTTTCAGCCTTCACCGATGGAGAGTTTTCGCCTCGAAAATGATCCGCCCCGCCATTCCGCCCTCATAGAAAATCGGAGAACAGAACCCCTATTCCTATCTTACTGACATAGCGATTATAGTCGATCAAGCTCTCACCGTACCCGGAAAAATACTGAATGTAGCCCTTGAGATATGGATAGCGGAAAAAGGGAAAACTCCAGCCGAATTCGACGGCACCTTTGGAAAAACCCGACTCCATGGAATTTCTGCTCATAAGGCTGAAGGTGTGGTCGTGGTGCTTGTAGACCAGCCGTATCTCACCATGCCCGAGATACTCTGTAATATCAGGATTATCGTCATCCTCAAAATCCTCTTCCAGGCGTATCCACGGTTTGAAAGCCAGGGCGAAGTTGCCTCTGGTAAAGATGAAATCACCATATATCCTGTTCCAGCTCCTGGAGAGATTTCGTGACTGGCCGTTGGACTGATGAGAAATACCTATGATTGAGGTGGTAAGTTCGAGGCCGAAAATATCCTGCCCAGGGTGAGTCTGCAGCCAGATTTCCGGTTCATGGTTTGTCTCACGAAAAGGAGAGGAGATATCGGTGTGATAGACCTGCCAAAAGGATCTCGCCGTATAGCCGGCATAGAGATCGAGGTCGTTATCAAAAAGGCTGGTGGCCAGGGGAGTCTTGATGCTGAGCTGGAACTGGGCTTCGCTGTTTTTCACGGAGATATCCTCGTCTTCGAAGGCGAGAATATACTCACGTGAACTGTAGCCCTGAAAATTATAGGCGCCGAAAAGAAAATAATTTTGCCTGTGGGCCATAATGGTAAAGGGGCGCAGCACATTTGCCCTGTCCACCGCCAGCCGCTGTTCGACGGCATCTCCTCCTGCTTCCGGCTCGGCAACGCGCTGGTGCTCGACAATCTTTTCCTGGCACCGGGAGCGCATCTCCCCAGCCGTCATATGGTCGGGAGCGGCGAGAATCGCATCCTGCAAACAGCTCTGCAGACGATCTTCACCCTCAGCCACGGCCAGACTCGATCCTCCGGCAACAGCTACCAGCACAAGAACGGCGGCGGCAAGGCCAACCAGCTTCAGCAACAGTGACGGTTGCCGATCATTACTCATGGGCTACCCGAAAAACTTCTTCAATGGTAGTGACGCCGGCGAAGATCTTGCCGATACCGTCCTGGCGCAGGGTGATCATTCCTTTTTCAATGGCCAGTTTCTTGATGGTATTGCTGTCCGCGGTCTTGAGAATGGTGCTCTTCATATCCTTGTCAAGAAGCAGCAGCTCGAATATTCCGCTGCGGCCGCGATACCCGGTATGCAGACATTTGTTGCAGCCCCGGCCCCGATAAACCCTGCGACCTGCAGCCTCTTCCAGGGAAATTCCCATCTTCTCGAGTTCCAGGGCATCGGGTTCATACTCCTCGCGGCAATGACTGCAGATGACCCTGATCAGCCGCTGCGCCAGTATGGCATTGACAGAGGACGAGATCAGAAAAGGCTCGATGCCCATATCGCGCAGACGGGTGACGGCGCTGGCGGAGTCGTTGGTATGCAACGTCGAAAAAACCAGATGGCCGGTAAGCGCCGACTGGATGGCAATTTGCGCCGTCTCGCTGTCGCGGATCTCACCGACCAGAATAACATCGGGATCCTGGCGGACGATGGAGCGAAGGCCCGAAGCAAAGGTCAGATTGATCTTGGAGTTGACCTGAACCTGACCAATGCCGCTGATCCTGTACTCGATGGGATCTTCAACGGTAATGATGTTGACGTCGGTGGAATTGATAGTGGTCAGTGCTGCGTAGAGCGTGGTCGTCTTACCCGAGCCGGTCGGTCCGGTGACGAGGATAATACCGTTGGCGGCGCGGATCTCCCGGGAAAATTGCCTCAGTCTGTCCTCGGGCATGCCCAGATCGGTGAGACTGATGAGTATCGAGGATTTATCGAGCAGACGCAGCACCACCCGCTCGCCGAAGGCGGTGGGCAGGGTAGAGACGCGCACATCTATTTCCTTGTTGGCTATTTTCAACTCCAGGCGGCCGTCCTGAGGAAGACGTTTTTCAGCGATGTTGAGTTTGGCCATGATCTTGATGCGTGACACCAGAGCCGACTGCACATGTTTGGGAGGTGAGAGCATGTCGTAGAGGATGCCGTCAAGTCGCTGCCTGATTTTCAGGCTGTTTTGATAGGGTTCGATATGGATATCCGAGGCGTTGTCGCGCACGGCCTGGGAAAACATCAGATTCACCAGTTTAATCACCGGCGCATCGCTGGTGTCATCGAGCAGATCGCCGGTCTCCTCAATCTCCGAAAACAGTGCTTCGGGATCTTCCTCATCCATCCCCTGCATGACCTCCTCGGCGGTATCCTGGGTCATGTCGTAGGCGAAGTTGATGGCGTTGACTATAGCGGAGTTGGGACAGAGCACGCACCTGACGGTCTCCAGATCGAGAACCTTGCGTAAATCATCGAGCGGCTGGAAAGAGTAAGGGTCATTGACGGCAACGAAAACGTCGCCGGCCGTTCGTATCGGCACCATTCTGTTGGCCTTGAGAAAACCGATGGAGACGGCGGCGGTAAAATCGGTGCTGATATCACCAGGCAGGGCCGTTTTCACCTCCAGTCCAAAGAGCTCACCTTGGGCCTGGAGCAGATCGATTTCATCTATCACCTTCTGCCTCAGCAGGATCTGTCCCAGATCCTCGCCGCTCTCTTCCTGGACTTCGGCAGCAGCACCAATCTGCTCGGCACTGATCCCGGCCCGATCCAGGAGGATCTGGGCGATGTTCTTCACCGCCGCCTGGCTTTTGGCCGGCTGTATGGTTATTTCTTCCGGACGTACCATGATTGCAGGAGCCTACTTGCCCTCCTCGGCTTCAAAAAGATTCTCTTCCTCGGACTCCACCGTCTTCAGGGCCTCAAGCCGCTCGCGGGCCAACTGTATCAGCGGCGTGCCGCCCTCGCCGGGATCCGCGGAAACGGCGGTCATGGTCGTGCCGCTGAGAATGACCTTTTGATAATTTCTATAGGCCAGATCAACTTGGTTCTCGCTCTCGTAGATGCGGCCAAGATTATACAAAGCGTAGGGATTATTCTCATCGATTTCAAGCGCCTTGAAAAAATAGTCCTTGGCCTCCTCATAGAGACCGTCTTCCATGCGATCGAAACCCATCTCGGCCAGATGGACGGCATGGGCCGCCCCCGCCTCATAGACAAGGTCCTCGCGCACCTCCGGCATGACTTCGCCGATCTCCTCCTCCTTCTGCAGGGTGACGCTGGCCAGATCGGCAGGATTCTTGATGATGCGCGGAGTGATGAAGATGAACATATTGGTCTGGACCTGATTGTTGGCATCCGAACGGAACAATCGCCCCAGCACCGGAATGTCGCCCAGCAGCGGCACCCGGGTATTGCTCTTGGTGGTATCCTGGCCGATAATGCCGCCGATGACCACCGTCTCGTTGTTCTTGACGATAACCGTGGTGTTGGCAGTGCGCTTGAAGGTCGTCGGCCGGAAGTCGACGTTGGACTTGAGCTTGATGACCTCGGTGGCGATTTCCAGGCGCAGGGTTTCCGCCTGGTTGACCTGGGGGGTGATGGTCAGCTTGGTGGAAACATCCCGGTATTCGTAATTGGTGTAGTCCTGCTCCCCGGCCGTGGTGTTCTGGCTGGTGATATAGGGCACGTTTTCACCGACGCTGATCTCCGCCTTGGTATTGTCGGTGGTCAATATCTGCGGCGTCGAGACGATATTGATATCCGAATCGTTTTTATAGGCCCGGAGTACAGCACCGATGTTGGGGAAGGTAATGCCGCCGATCTTGATGCCCTGCTTGATGACGCCGAAGGTGACGCCGGTGGCGTCCACCGGCCGAGCCTCGCCCAGTCCTTCGAGCAGCCCGAAGGAGGAATCGGAGAAACCGGCCGCCAGCGAACCGGTGTCGTCCGAGAACTTGCCGCCCAGGGCCCACTCGACGCCTACTTCGAAATCCTTGGTGGTATTGACTTCAAGGATAAGAGCTTCGAGGTACACCATGCGCCGGGGAATATCGAGTTTGTTGATAACCTCGGCAAGAACGTCATATTCGGTGCGCGAGGCATTGATGATCAGCGAGTTGGTCTCAGCATCGGCCATGATCTTGACATTCTGGGATATGGCCGGAGCTTTGCCCTTGGCCTCCGGGCCGCTGGCCTGGGCCGGCAGAAAATTGAGAACCTTGGCCATCTCCTCGGAATTGGCATGCTGGAGATAGTGCACGTGAATATTGCCTGTATCCTTTCTCATCTGCGAATCAAGTGTTTTTACCAGCCGGTCGACCCGCTCGATATCTCCCGGCGTGGCGACGACAATGATAGCGTTTATGCGCTCATAGGGTACGATCTTGATAGAGCTCTGATCTCGCACGCCCTGCTTCGTTCGGCTGGTCTTCTGAAAGAGGGTGGTCAGGACCCTGCTGACCGTATCAGCGGCGGCGAACTCCAGGGGCAGAACCACAATTTCCTCGCCGGCATAAGGAACGTCGATGGCCTCGATAATGGCAATCAGCCGCTGGATGTTGGACAGGGTTTCGGTGACGATCAGCATGCCCGACTGGGTATGGGCTATCATCACCGAGGTTTTCGAAACCAGGGGCGCCAGCACTTTTTTCACTTCCTCGGGGGTCGTATACTGGAGGGGAATCAACTGGGTGACTATTTTGTCCTGCGGATCCATGGCCACATCCGAACGGAAGGTACGAATATTTTCCGAACGTGCTTTCACCGCCGGTATGATCTTGATGACGGCTCCCGACTCCACCGTTGTATAGCCATGAACGTCAAGCACGGAAAGAAAGACGCTGTAGGCTTCTTCCTCGGAAATCTTCGTCGGCGAGATGATGGTGACGCTGCCCTTGACCGTCTTATCGACGATGAAATTTTTACCAGTGAGTTCGCTGATATACTTTATGAAAAGATTTATGTCGACATTCTCAAAATCGATGGTGATAAACCGTTGGCTATTGGGCGCCGGTTCCTGGGCGGTAACCGTATGCGCCGTTAAAAACAACGACATCAGGAGGATGGACACTTTCAGCAGTGTAGCAATTTGTTGTTTCTGCATCTGTTTCTAATCCCTGTGGAGAGTGTCCGGCGAGCACCGCGGCACACCGTGTGTTTTTCTCTTGTCAAAAACGTCCAACGCAAACTATAAGTGATCGGTTCCTGCACCACGACTCATCCTGCTCAACCCTCTGAACCCGCAGATTCTTAAGTGATAACACGGCGGCGTGGATTTTCACGAATATCCGAGCTTTCAAGGTCTTCACCCTCTTTTTCTTCAACTTCAGATGTACCATTTTCAATATCTTCTTCTGGAGTTTGACCAGGTTCCTGGACGCCAGACTCCGGATATACCTGT
>CAKZOA010000278.1 GCA_937132035.1 uncultured Desulfobulbaceae bacterium
CCCCGCTACGAGCATCTCGTGGACCATGAACAGAAATGTGCCCAAGGCGATGACGAACAGTGTGATCGTCAAAGCTGCACGCCGAGTGTTCTGCGCGGAAAGGTCGGCAAGTCGGCTATCGTCGGATTTTCGGGATTGAGTCATAATCGCCTTCGGCCTTCCTCAATGGTAAATGCCAGGTTATGGGTGATCGCTGCACAAGCCGTCCTCATTATCCCATAGATTCTGCTTGATACATCAACACTTCCTTGAAGCCTATCTCGTTTCAGTTGCCTATTCAAGAGCTTTTGAATGTTCCCCGATATTACGGAACTCATCCTGGAAATAAAGCTGCTTACTCTTCTCATTTTCTAATAATTTTGAACTGTCAAGTCCTGTGACACTCTCTGTATTTTTCAAAATTTGATCACCCCTTATTCTCAGCAACTCGGCCTGAGACAGAAATACTCTTTTCCCGGTACGCCATGAGCCCATCCCAGGGGGCTCGACTGCAGCCGTCAAGGCTGCAGACGCCCGTGAAAGGAGCACCCCCTGTCTTCTTATAATTGGCTTGGCCGAGTTTCAGGGGTATTAAGGTTTCAAAAAGGGATACCGGCTCATCAGTCTCTGACCAATCTCTTCAGCAGGTACTCAACTGACACTGGCGGCAGCCAGATCCTCCTCAGTGAGGTGACACCTTACACTCGTTTTTTCACCCTTCCCTCAAACACGAAAGCACATCCGGTTACAGTGATTCCTACGTTACAAGACTATTTCGTCCGGCACCACCGGATTTGGACAGCCCGCCCGATGGCGGTTATTAGCTCATCGGAGCTGGTATGCCTGGATATTTTGTTTTTCTTTTCACTCTTATTCCGATTCGTTAACAATGCTCATCCACCCATCCTGTGGCCGGATTCCCACCGGTAACGCATCTGGAACGGTATTTGATAGTCATACCCTATACTGTTTGTAAGTGTCTTGTCTATGCTGAAAAAAGAGCAGGAGACAGCGACGGTACAAACACTTCAGAAAACAAGCAATCCAACCATCAATGGAGGCAATACCATGAAAAAGGGCACGAAACTACTGGCAGTCGGAGTTGTCACCCTCGCCCTGTCCAGTCCCGTACTGGCCATGCAACCTGCAGATGAATTGAAGGGCAAGGAAATACGCAACCAACAGGGAGAAGAGATTGGTACCATTGAAGATGTGCTGATCAATCCTCAGGGGACTATCGAAGCTGTTGTCGTTGAGGAAGGCGGGTTTCTGGGCATCGGCGGCGAGGAGAGGAGGATAGATTGGAACAACTTGTCGCAACCGTCGGACAACGAGTATCTTATCTACTCGGAGACCGCTGCGCCCCAACAGGACCTTGCCACCAAGCCAGCGCAGATGAACGATTCCATACAACCGGCTGAGAACGAAACGAACCGCGGTGAAAAGAACAGAGATAACCAGCTGGCAAAGCAGCAGGACCAGTCAAAGACAGGCTCTGAGAAGAATTATCTCGCCACGCAGCAGAACAACCAGCAACCAAACAAACAGAACGACCAAATGGCAAAGCAGCAGGACCAGTCGAAGCCAGGATCTGAGAAGAATTTCCTTGCCACACAGCAGAATGACCAGCAACCGAACAAGCAGAACGACAAAATGGCAAAGCAGCAGGACCCATCAAAGCCTGCATCCGAGAAGGATACCCGTGCCACTAAGCAGGATAACCGGCAACCGGTCAAGCAGAACGACCAGATGGCAAAGCAGCAGAACCGGTCACCTGATGGCCAGGGAAAAATAGAAGCGGCTCTTGCAGCAACGCTGCTCGGCAGCAAGATCACCGGCACAAATGGCGAAACACTCGGTACGGTTGAGCAGTTTGTCTTTTCCGATATGCAGAGTGATTCGGTTAAGTATCTCGTCGTCAAGGGAGAAAAGGACACCTTCCATCCACTTCCAGTTGAGTTGGTTCGAGTGAAGCAGGGGGACAAGCAGGTGGCATTGGAAGCACAGGTTGACAAGCAACGCTTTGCCCAGTCTCCGGCGATCAATAGAGGTGAAATCATGCAGCTGAGCCAGCAGCAGCAGGCCCGTGATATAGAATCCTATTATGGCATATCTCCGGCATGGCAGCAGAACTCTCAGGGTGCTGCCTCGAAAAAGTCTTTCTCGAAAAAGAGTGAGGGAAAACAAGCCGGCGATACCGACAAGCAATCATCCCCCCAGACGATGGACGAGAAGAAAGCTGACAAGAAGAAGCAGTAGCTCCCTCGATCGCCATCCCTTCCAGCCCGTCCGTTGGAGGATTTCCAGCGGGCGGGTTTTGGCACAAGAGGCCCTCCGCCCCCCGATTCGCCGGGTCTTGCCCGCCACTTCTGCAAATGCACTCACCACGACACACCACCCAAACCGGACGTATTTCCCATTCATATCAATATATTTCAGAGTTTACAGGTATTCAGGAAGAGTGTATTGAAAACAGTTGGTCGATACCAGGCAACCAGTTTTTTCACCCTTCGAACCTGGTTGCTGAGCTACCCCTTGGAAATTTCCGCATTCCGACAAGGCAGAGCATTTTCAGCCGGAGGTGCTCCAGCGGCAGAGCTTCTTTTCGAGAATATCAAGCAGCAGATAGAGACAGAAGCCAAGCAGGGCCATGCAGCTTATGCCCGCGTACAGGGCCACATAATCGGCTCGTCCCCAGGAGTCCATGATGATATACCCCAGTCCTCTGGTGGTGGCGAAGGATTCAACGAAAAACAGGATCGCCACCGAGGTACCTATGGAAATACGCATGGCCGTCAATATCTCCGGCAGGGAGGCCGGCAGAATAACATGACGGTATATCTGCATTCTGGTGGCACCGAGGGTCTGCATGGAGTAGTAATAATTGCGGTGGATATTCTTGGCCGCGTCCCTGGTGGTTACCAGGATCTGAAAAAAAACGATCAGGGCAATGAGGAAAATCTTGGAGAAGTTGCCGATGCCGAAGAGGATGATGATAAGCGGTAGAAGCACCACATGCGGTATCGGATACAGCAGGTAAATAAAGGGCGAAAGCCTCTTGCGCCAGGACGGTTCAGCACCCACCGCCAGGCCTAAAGGCACTGCCGTCGCCAGAGCCAGGAGAATCCCGCATACTGCCCGTACCGCGCTTATTGCCAAATCATCGACAAGAGAGCCATCGACGAGCTGCCTGATGACACTGGCAAACACCAGCCAGGGCTGGGGAAGTGCCATGGTATCCAGCAGCAACGCCGCAACCTCCCAGAGCAGCAGAAGTACCAGGGCGGCAAGGACTATATCACGCTTGCTGCCCACTGTCTTCACCTCCTAGAATTGTGCGAACAGCCGTACACAGCTGGAAAAACCTATCACTCTGTCGGTAGCCCTCTTCACCCGCCTCGGGATTGTCGAGCGCATGCAGTACTCTGGCCGGCCGGTTGCTGAGAATAATTATGGTCTGGCCGAGGAAAACGGCTTCCTCGATGGAGTGGGTGACAAATACCATACTGATGCGTCTCGATCGCCAGATGACTTGAATCAGGTTCTGTAGGCGCTCACGGGTGAGGGCATCCAGCGACGATAGCGGTTCATCCATAAACAGAATCTGCGGTTCTATTGCCAGAGCGCGGGCCAGAGCGACGCGCTGCTGCATGCCGCCGGAGAGTTCGCCGGGATAGTGATTGCCGAAGCCGCGCAACCCCATATCACCAAGCAGTTCAGCAATGCGGGCCTCGATCGCCTTTTTCGGCCTCTTCTGCAAAATCAGTCCCAAGCCTATATTCTGGGATACCGTCTTCCAGGGAAACAGGCCGTAATTCTGGAGGATCGTCCCACAGCGGGGACTGCCCTCTATTATAACAGTACCGCTGTCCGGCCGCAGCAGTCCTGCCAGCAGAAAAAGCAGTGAGGTTTTACCGCAGCCCGAGGGTCCTATTATGGCGCAGCTGCTTCTGGCGCCGACCTCAAAGGAGACAGTGTCGAGAACGTTCTTTTTCGAGCCGTCTCTGCTGTAAGCCAGCGAAACCCCATTCACCCGAATCATTTCTTTACCGGTTCCGGAACAACATCTCCTGCCACCATGAACCTGTAGGGAATCGGCTGAATCAGCTTCTTGGCGACCAGCCAGTCGCTCACCTGACCATAGAGCTTTCGGTCGAAAGGTTGCGGTTTGGGGTAACGGGGAATGACATACTCTTCTGCCAAAAAAGGAGGGACCCTGCTTTTCTCAACAAACAGTTCACGAAACGATTCCGGCGAGGTATTAATCATGTCAACGGCCTGCGATACAGCCCTGAAAAACCGCCTCACC
>CAKZOA010000279.1 GCA_937132035.1 uncultured Desulfobulbaceae bacterium
CATCCCGTAAAAAAAATGCCGGGCAGCATTTTTCCCTGAAACGCTGTTCAAGCACGATACAGCTCTCAAGGCGTGGGCTGCCCCAGATGAATCGTCAAAGAAATTTATCTAGTCGTCGAAATCGCCCGCCGGACCCGTATTGACATCGAGGCTTTTTGCCCGTTCGATGATCTTTTCTTCGGTCCACTCACCTGGCTCCTCAATTCGCTCTGCTTTGGCTCCGAGATCGTGAGTTCCGTTTTTGGCTATGATTTCCTTGGCGATATCGGCTGTATCGGCAGAATTGAAGACGTCGACCATCATGGTGTAAACGAAGTTCTCCACTCGTTTGCACATGCGCTCACGCACATCACGGGACTGCCCGAGCAGTGCATTTTCGAAGGGCAGGTTAAGCTTTTTGAAGTTACCGCTTTTCCAGCCCTGTTTGGCGGCATAATCCACCATTTTCTGCCAGTTCTCCTCGGTGACGCCTTCTCCTTCAACCTTCTTGAAGTTGCCCTCCTCATCCAGGATGGCATTGCCGTAATCATTGACCTCCACCCCCCAGGAAACCATCTGCAGTGCCGTTGCCACATTAGCCTTGGTTGTATGTGTCGTCTCGGCGATCTGACGCAGCCTGTCGGAACTGTTGCCGGAGGTACCATGCTGGGCGCCTGATACACCGTAGGGCTCAAGGGCCCTGTGAATATCTGCCGTGAGCTCGACCTGAATCCCCTGGCCGCTGGCTTCGATGCCGTGGACGGAACCGTTGTTCAGCGCTATCCAGTCGGCGAAAATGTCGTGGGCATTGAGTCCCTTGATCAAAAAAGAAGCGTCGTCAACGGTTGACAGCCCTTCTTCACCCTTTATCTCCCCTACCTCTGTCTCCAGCGATGCCCAGCCGGGTACGACTTCATAGAGTTCGATATTGGCCAAAAGATTGTGGTCATCGGGCATATGAGATGCATCGATGGCAATGGAAGTAATGCCTGCTTCGAACATCGATGGTATCTCTATGCGGGCCGAGGCAATGTCCTCGGGCTTTTTGATGCCATAGTGATCGGCGTGGACGGCCACGGGCACGGTGATGCCCAATTCATTGCAGACAGCGTCCACCTGTCTGGCCATATTCCAGAAATTAACGGCGCAGTAGGTCGATTCGGACTTGGCTATTTCTATGATAATGGCCGAATTGGCCCTCTGCGCAGCCTGGAGCGCGCCCCGCAGCACGAAATAGGACCTGCCGTTTGCTGCTATGGAGATGGCTTTGCCCTTCTCCATCATCGCCCTGTCAATCACCTTGCCGCTGACGATGAGTGCATGCGAATGCGGAAACAATTGTTTGATAGTAGGCGGTCGACCTATTTCGAGTACCCTCTGAAAAGCGCTGTCGCTCATATTGACCTCCGTTTTGACGTTGCGGTTTTGATCCCCTGATTATTCATCGACTCAATGGCTTCGACGACAAACCTGTTAGCCCGAATATTTCTCGAGTTGAGATAGTCTGCCCAACAAGGATACCTGTGCTTGGCAATCACAGAAGCGACGAAGGATAACAGGCCAGATAACAGGCCATATTGGGTTCGCTCGAAGAGTGTAAATACATACCCTCCATCCTTTGTCCGCTTTCTCCGACAGACTCCTAGTATTCCTTATAATGCACACATGGACAGAAATCCAGTGGGCTTTTTAAAGCAAAACGCCATCGAAAAGCTTCACAGGACAGGCTCAGCCAACAGAGTTCGCCGGTTGAGATAACCTGCTCGACGAAAAGAGCCGTGACTGGCACTCACAGAAGCGATGAATACGAGCGGACTCTATCGACTCGCCCAGAAATGAAAATTCATACCCATCATTCTTTATTCACTGTACACACTGGAATATACCCGCTCTTCCCGGAAAAAAGTTAAAAGCGTTGAGAGTAAACATTCAAGATGGGGCTCCGTCCGTGTGGCATGAAATGTCCGGGCGGGGCTAACCGCGAACCGATACATACCGTCGCCTGTGGCAGCGGTGCCAGCCGTACCGTTGGTCTAAGAGGCAAATCAGCTGCTGTTTCCTACCGGTTCTGGGGAGGCAGAGAGGTGCTATCGAAATCTTTGAATTTTCTCTTGCCGAAGATCCAGACAGCGACAACACTTATCTCATAGAGGATAATGAGCGGTCCCGCCATCATCAACTGATTGACAATGTCGGGCGTCGGCGTGAGAATGGCAGCGATGACAAAATTGATGAGAAAGGCATATTTCCGGTGTCGGTTGAGAAAGGAGACGTCGATCAGTCCTACCTTGGCAAGAAAGACCATGAGTATGGGGATTTCGAAGATAACCCCAAAGGCGATCAGCAACCTCAGCGACAGGGAAAAATATTCACTTACCGCCGGAAGCGAGGTCAGATACTCATTGTTGTAGCCCACCAGAAACTTGAAGGCCGGAGGAAAGACCACCAGATAGCCAAAAGCCGCCCCTCCAAGAAAACATATGGTTGAAAGCAGAGTGAAGGGCATCACCACCTTCTTTTCATGCTTGAATAGTCCCGGCGCTATGAACCGCCAGATCTGGGAGAAAATAACCGGTGAAGCCAGGAGGATGCCGCAGACAACGGCAAGCTTCAGATAAAAAAAAACCCTTCCTGATACGAGGTGAAGATCAACGAGGTCCCCTGCGGGAGCACATCTACCAGCGGTTTGAAAAACCAGCTGCCGACCGGACGGATGAAGGCATAGGATATACAGAAGCCTATGAAGATGGCGGTGAAGGAAACAATGAGGCAGGACCGCAGTTCGCGCAAATGATCGGTCAACGCCTGATTTTCAAACTGATTGTTCGATTTCGATTCTTCCATAATGTCTTTGTGCATGCTGGTGCCGGCTGGCGGCGTGAATATTCAGCTCCTGTTTACCAGCTGTCAGCAGGTATTGCAATAAATAGCTCTCTCCTGGAGGCCAACAGTGGTATAATGTCCGTTACGGCTGCATTTTTCAAGATCCCCTGCCTTCTCCTCCCACCAGCGGATGTGCTGATAATGAGCGCTAAGACCAACGAACACGCCCCCACTGTTGCCGATACTCCCTGGTACGTATATATGGTTTTCTGCGCCGATGATACACTCTACACAGGCATAACCACGGATCTTGAACGACGTCTCAAGGAGCACAACGGCAATGGTAAGGGAGCCAGATACACCAGGAGCAGACAGCCGGTGCGACTGGCCTATTATGAGGAACACCCAACCAGATCGGCCGCTGGCAAACGGGAAGCCTGTATCAAGGGTTTGGACGCCAAAGCCAAACGCCGCCTTGTGAAGAACTCGGCTGATCTCTTGAATATCTGATCACTCAATCATCTTACCGCTTGAAAAACCATTGGAGTGCAACTCTTTCTATGGTAGGATATCCTAAATTCTACTCAATATTTTGCAAAGAAATGATATAGTTGTCCATTCCTAACCTCCTCCCGGAACTATCTGGGAACCGACGATACACTCTTTTGGGAACCGATATGACCACTATCCTAGTCGTTGACGATGAAAAGAGTATGCGTGATTTCCTCAAAATCCTTCTCAAGAAAGAAGGATACAGCGTCGAAACCGGCAGTAACGCCGACGATGCCCTGTTGAAGCTGCAGCAGAACAGTTTCGACCTTATTATCAGTGATATTCGGATGCCCGGCATCAGCGGACTTGAATTGCTCAGCAACGTCAAAGAGTCCTATCCTGAAATGCCCGTTATCATGATAACCGCCTTCGCATCACCCGACGATGCCGTCACCGCCATGAAAAACGGCGCCTTCGACTATATCTCCAAGCCCTTCAATGTCGATGAGATCAAGTCCGTGATAGAGTCGGCCACCAGCCAAAAGGAAAAAACCCACTCCCGCGAGCAGCTATCCGATTCTTTTCCCGGCATTATCGGCCGCAGCCGGGAGATGCTGAAAATATTCGATCTTATCCGACGCATCGCCCCTACCCCTGCGAATGTTCTTATCTACGGCGAGTCAGGGACCGGAAAGGAGCTGGTAGCCAAAGCCATTCATATGAACAGCAAGGTGGAGTCGCAGTATTTCATCCCCATCAACTGCAGCGCCATCCCCGAAGAGCTCATGGAAAGCGAGCTTTTCGGCCATGTCAAGGGCTCGTTCACCGGTGCCATCGGCGACAAGTCGGGACTGTTCATGGAAGCTGACAAGGGCACCGCCTTTCTCGATGAAATCGGTGAGCTCACCCCCATCATTCAAACCAAGCTTCTCCGCGTTCTCCAGGAAAGAGAGATCAAACCGGTGGGCTCGAGCACCATCAAACCAATCAATGTTCGCATTATCGCCGCCACCAATCGCATTCTCGAAGAAGAAATCGTTGCCGGCCGCTTTCGCGAAGATCTTTTTTATCGCCTGGCGGTGGTTCCCATCAGAGTGCCGCCCCTGCGTGAAAGAAAAAGCGACGTTCCTCTGCTGGTCGACTTTTTCCTCAAAAAGTATTCTCGCCTGTTGGGCAAAGAGGTGCAGAAGATCTCTTCCTATGCCCTGCAGGTGCTGATGAACTATGACTTTCCCGGCAACGTCAGAGAGCTTGAAAACATTATCGAGCGCGGCGTCGCCCTGGCTGGCACCAACATCATACTGCCGGAAAGCCTGACACTCACACCGCAACCCCGCGGACAGCAAAACACTATCGAAAACAATGACCTTGAGCTCTTTTTAGCCGTGCATAACGAACAGGAGCTCTTCGATACCGGTCTCGATTACGTCATGACCCGCCTGGAAAAACGGCTTATACAACATGCTCTTGAGAAAACAAGCAATTCGAAGATGAAGGCCGCCGATCTTCTGCAGGTAAGTTTTCGATCTCTGCGGTACAAGATCAAAAAATACGGTATCGGCTGATAGATGTCTTACCTCGGCACGTTATTCGGTCTCTCCTTTCCCGTCACCAGGGATGTCGCCGCTAACCTCAAGAAACAGCTATTGTGGATGCTGTTGCTGCGGATAATTCTCTATACCCTGCTTTTGGGAATATCCTACATTATCAGCGAGCTGGAATTCAGCGTCATCATCCTTCCCAACTCCGCCCTGATACTGCTACTGCTGGCCGTCTACACCATCTCGATCATCTCGGCGCTCATCCTTTTGCGCCTTGAAAAAAACATACAGAAGTTCGGGTTCCTACAAAGTATATTCGATACCGTCTTCGCCAGCATACTCATCTATTTCACCGGCATCTCCAGTTCTATCTTCACCTCAGTCTACTTTTTCGCCATCATCACCGGCGGTCTCATTCTGCCACGGCGGGGAGGCCTCATAGCCGCTTCAGCCTCGACTCTGCTCTACGGTGCCATACTCTCTCTCGAATATTTTGGTTATATCCCAGGATATTTCGGTACCTTCGACTTTATCGCCATGGAGAACGCACCGGAACTTATTAACATTTTCGCCGTTAAAGGCCTGACGTTCTTTTTGGCGGCACTGTTGAGCGCCATGTTCGGCATGCGCCTGGTATCGACCGAAGAGGTATTGACCGATACCATCCAGAGTTTCGATAAGCTCTCGCATCTCTACAAGACAATTTTCGACAATATCGCCACCGGCATCATCACCACCGACGACAAAAACAGTATCACCTCGGCCAACAACGCCGCCCACTCCATCACCGGCTATCCGATCGAATCTTTGATCGGCCGCAACCTCATTGAATTTTTTCCCGACCTTGAGCGCTCCAGCCGAGCGACACGCAAGGCCATGGATTTTGCCAAGCTCGACGGCAGCAAAATTCGCATAGGCTATTCCCTCACTTCGCTCAATACCGGTAGTTCTACAAAAAACACAGGCCACGAGGCCCTAGACCCGGAAGATAGCAAACTGATCACCTTGCAGGACATCAGCGAGATAGAAAAACTCGAGAGTAAGATTCGGCAGGGAGAGAAAATGGCCGCTATCGGCCTGATGAGCGCCGGCATTGCCCACGATTTCAGAAATCCGTTGACGGCGATATCCGGTTCGGCCCAGATTCTGGCCGAGGAATTCAGTCTGGCCGAATCCGCCAACAGCGATGAAAACCTGGAACTGACACGAATCATTCTCCGCGAGTCGAATCGGCTGATCGTCACCATCGCCGATTTTCTCAAATTCGCCCGGCCCGATAGAGCCGAACGCAAATGGTTCCCGCTGGTCGATTGTATCAGGGAAGTCCTTCAGGTATGCCGTGCCGACCCTGACTGGCCGTCTACCTGCTCAGTACAGCTCGACATTGATCCGAGAACGGACCTCTGGGCGGATGAAAGACAGTTCTTTACCCTGCTCAATCACCTGATCCAGAACAGCGTTGTCTATTGTCCTCCGGACCGTGAAATCATCAGCATCACCGCTGTTGAAGAAAAAGAATCGGGAAACACCGAAGCCATTGTCATAATTATCGAAGACAATGGTGTCGGCATTAAAAAGGAGATGTACGAAAAAGTCTTTGAACCCTTTTATACCGGCAGAGCAGACGGGACGGGTCTGGGACTGGCCATTGTCAGACAGATAGTCGAAAGCCATAAGGGAACGATCGCCGTTGCTTCCTCCCCTCTCGGCGGCGCCAGGTTCACCATCAGCCTGCCACTGTTGTAGACGGATAGAAAAAAAGCCATTGCTGCCAGCCAGGACGGCAGCGCCTATGGCTCTACTCCTGCTCCTTCCAGACCCGCGCTCCGAGGTTGGAAAGCTTGTCTACCAGTTTCTCATAGCCACGTTCGAGGTGGTATATCCGGGAGATTTCCGTTCGTCCCGATGCCGCCAGGCCTGCTATTACCAGAGAGGAACTGGCCCGCAGGTCAGTGGCCATCACCGGCGCGCCTATCAGTCCTGTGGCTCCTCGACCGCTTATTACCGCCGTAGAACCATCGATTTGAATATCGGCGCCCAGGCGCCGCAGCTCGGCAACATGCATGAACCTGTTTTCGAAAATGGTTTCATTGATGACCGAAACTCCCCGGCCAAGCGTCATCAAGGCCATGAACTGGGCCTGCAGATCGGTGGGATATCCGGGGTAGGGCATGGTTTTGATGTTGGCACTGTTGATGGTGAAGGGAGAGTTGTCCTGCCGCGGAGAAGCTATATGGATGGCGCGTTCCGATTCCTCTATCAGAAAACCCGCCTTGCGCAGCTTCTCCATAAGACTCGGCAAATGAGAAGGCATGCAGTCAACAACGGTCGCCTCGCCGCCGGTGGCGCCGATGGCTATGAGGTAGGTTCCGGCTTCGATCCTGTCGGGAATGATATCACAGCTGCCGGGACTGAGGCTGTCGACGCCGCGTATGGTTATTCTGTCGCTGTCCTTGCCCTCTATATCGGCGCCCATCCCTCTCAGCATATCAATGAGATTGCCAACTTCCGGCTCCTTGGCGGCATTCTTGATAATCGTCGTGCCCAGGGCAAGGGTTGCCGCCATAAGAATGTTTTCCGTTCCGGTAACCGAGGGGATATCGAAATAAACAACACTGCCTTCCATGGTGCCGCGCACCTCTGCGTCCACATAGCCCTGCTCGAGGCGT
>CAKZOA010000280.1 GCA_937132035.1 uncultured Desulfobulbaceae bacterium
GACCGTGTCGGGACCGATGAGCTCGTCGACGTAGAGCGTGTCGGAGTAGTCGGGCAGCAGGGTGCAGTCGGTGCCCATTTCCTCGAAGACCTCCCTGAGGTAGCGAATATCGGCAGCGGAAATGAAACCGGAAAGCAGATTAACGCTGTCGTTGGCTGGTGCCACTTCGCTCAGCTGCTCGACGGCGGCTTTGACGGCGCCGTGAAAGCCTTCCATATGCGTCCCGGCATAGCTTGGTGTTGAGACTTCGATGATGGTCGGCGAATCTTCGGTGTCGAACTCTTCTCTATACTCTTTGAGAATATGAGCGACATCATCGCCTATGGTTTCGGTGAGACAGGTGGTGGCGACGCCGATGAGCTGCGGTGCGTATTTGCTGGTGACATTTACCAGGCCGAGCTTGAGATTTGCGGCCCCGCCGTATACCGCCTGTTTTTCCCCAAGCGCAGAGGAGGCGATGTCGATGGGTTCGTTAAAATGGCTGATGATGTAGCGGCGCATGTAGGTGGCGCAGCCCTGGGATCCGTGCAGGAAGGGAACACATCCTTCGATACCGCGGAAGGCCAGCGAGGCGCCCAGCGGCCTGCAGAGCTTGCAGGCGTTGGTTGTGGAGGTGTAGTTTGCTGACATGATTATTTCTCCTCTGTCCGCCGCGGCACGAAATTCCACACCGGACTCATTACCGAAGAGTAGACTTCGCGAGCAAAATTGAGCATGCCTTCGAAGCCGGCGAGCATCTCCTTGCGCTCATGGTTGTGATCGCAGAAGGCGACGCCGAGTTTATAGGCGATGGGGCGCTCTTTGACGCCGCCGACAAAGAGGTCGACCTCCTTTTCCTTGAGAAAGGCGGAGAGTTCCAGAGGATTGGCGTCGTCGACGATGATGGTGCCCTCGTCGGTTATCTCCTCGAGTTCGATATAGTCTTCGGGGGTTCCGGTCTGGGAGCCGACCATGACCACTTCCATGCCGATCAGCCGGAATGCCTTGACCAGCGAAAAGGCCTTGAAGGCGCCGCCGACATAGATGGCCGCCTTTTTGCCCTGCAGGGCAGTTTTGTAGCGCTTGAGTTCCGGTGTGAGCTTTTCGACTTCCTCTTTGACAAGGTTGCGGGCGTTTTCTACAAGACGCGCATCGTTGAAGTGTTCGGTCACCGAATAGAGCGCTTCTGCCATATCTTCGACGCCGAAATAGGAGACCCGTAGTGAAGGTATGCCGTACTTCACGGACATCATGTCGGCCAGGTCCATGGTGGCGCCGGAGCACTGGACAACGTTGAGAGAGGCGCCGTGGCTGCGGCGGATGTCGTCAACCCGGCCGTCACCGGTGATGTTGGCGACGACTTCGACGCCGATTTTCTCGAAATATTGCCGGATAAGCCAGATTTCGCCGGCGAGATTGAAATCTCCGAGGATATTTATTGAATACCTGGAGATATTGCTGATATCGCCCGTGCCCACCAGTTCCCCCATTGCCTTACAGGCAGCCCGGTACCCGGCGCGCTTGTTTCCTTTGAACCCCTCGGACTGGACGGGCAGTACCGGGATGTTCTTTTTGGCCGCCATCATTTTGCAGACCGCCTCGAGATCGTCGCCGATGAGGCCGACGATGCAGGTGGAGTAGACGAAGGCCGCCTTTGGCTGGTGGCGGTCGATGAGTTCGTCCAGAGCCTTTTCCAGTTTTTTTTCGCCGCCGAAAATAACGTCGAGTTCCTGCAAGTCGGTGGAAAAGGACAGACGATGCAGCTCCGGGCCGGAGGACAAGGCTCCCCTTATATCCCAGGTATAGACGGCACAGCCGATGGGACCATGCACCAGGTGCAGGGCATCGGCGATGGGATAGAGAACCACCCGCGAGCCGCAGAAGACGCACGCCCTCTGGCTTACCGCCCCGGCCAGGCTGTCCTTGTTGCAGTCGATGCTGCCGGTATCCTTGCCCTTGCGAAAAATCTGCGCCTGTCGCTGGTCAAGTATTGCTGCTGTTTTCATAGGTACACCTCACTTGAGAACCATTATTGTTCCCTGCTGATCAGCAAGCCCTGTGCCAGTAAGATAAATTTTAAAATATGGTGTTATACCAAGGAGAAGAGGGGACGGTAGAGGAAAGCGGCCGACGGTTGCGACGGTAAGGTGCCGGTATAAAAATGACAAAAATGAAGACAAAACCCCATATGGTAGGAATCGGCGGGGGTATGTTGTATGCACTCGGAGGACGCAGGCGGTGGCTGAACGGTGCCTGGCTGCCGCTATTTTTTGCGCGAGGTGTTGAGAATGATGCGGCAGGCCATGTCCTTGCTCAGGGCAAACCACAGCCAGGTGATAATGGTGTTGAGCCTGTTCTTGAAACCGGCGAGATAGTCCAGGGTGACGCCGAGCCAGCCGAGCCAGGGGAAAAAGCCCTTGTAGGTTGTGCCGTTTGGCAACTGGACAATACCCTTTTTCCTGCCGATATTGGCCATGACTCCCTTGTCCTTGTAGGAAAAGGGTTTGGGGAGTCGACCCTTTGCCATTTTCCGGAAGCAGGATGCAAGATAGCTGCCCTGCTGTACGGCGACGGCGGCAAGCTGGGGATGGCCTTCAGCATAGACATCGCTGTCAAAACGGGCGACATCGCCGATGGCGTAGATATTGTCATACCCTTTTACCCTGCCGTATCGGTCGGCGGCTATTCTGCCCTTCTTGTCCACCAGCTCGTCTGCCAGTCCGTCAATGGCGGCGCCGGCAACACCTCCGGTCCAGATCAAAATCTGTGTGGGTATATCGATGGTATCGGTGGCGGTGAGTTCTCCGTCGAAGTGCTCTATCTTCGTGTCAGTAAGTACCTTGACGCCCATGCTTGCGAGATAGCTCCGTGCCTGTTGCGAAGCTTTCTCCGACATGGGGGCGAGGATGCGGGGCAGCATCTCGATCAGGTATATCGAACAAAGATCGCAATCCATATCCGTGTAATCAGAGGACATCACATAGTTTTTGAACTCGGCCACGGCACCTGCCGTCTCCACCCCCGCAGGGCCTCCTCCGGCTATAACTATGGTGGCAAGCTTCTTGATTTCTTCCTCATTGTCAGTGAGTTGAGCTTTTTCCAAATTTTCCAGCAGCCGGTTTCGGATTTCAAGCGCATCACCAATGGTTTTCATAGGCATCGCGTGACGGGCCACGGATTCCATGCCGAAAAATTTGGTTATGGCGCCGCTGGCCAGTACCAGGTAGTCGTAGCGCAGATTACCGGCGTCGGTGACGACATGGCTATCCCGGGCCCGGATCTCCTCGACAGTGGCCATACGGAAGTGAAAGTCGCTATGGGTTCTTTGCAGTTTTCTCAGAGGATAGGCGATGGCCGAGGCTTCCAGTTCGGAGGCCGCTACCTGGTAGAGCAGATGCTGGAAGGTGTGGTGGTTGCTACTGTCAAGAAGAACGATCTGATAGTCGCTGTTTTTCAGTTTCCGTATCAGATTCAATCCGGCGAAGCCGCCACCGACGATGACTATGCGCTTGCGCTGATTATCTGCGATACCGAGGTTATGCGTTTTTCCAAAACTCACTGTTTCTCCATTAAATGATGAATGGTTCCTGTCTCTTAGGGTCAAAGCGACACCGGAGCAGGAGGTACTGGTCTGTGATAAAAAGTATCTTAACCATATAAGTGACACTGTCCAGGCGCAGATCCCGGTGAGTTGGATGCATTGCACCAGGGGGCTTGGCAAAAACGGCGGATGGCACAAAGAAGGAGGCGGGGGAAGTGGAATGTGGTTATCATGGAATAAATGGCTTGTTCTCCCCTTTGCCCTTCGTATATGATGGTAGCGGCTGAGACTGCTGTTGAAGAGGAAGGTGGGCAGGGATGTGCGTCCAGGAGGAGAATGGTGGTCAAACCGTCACCGTCCCCACGGCAAGGTTGTCTGGGTATGGTGCAAGACAGGTGGCATCTTCTCTTTTCGGCAGACGGGATCAGCGGCCCTGGCCTGGAGTCGGTTGCTGGTGGTGATGGCTGATTATAATAGAACCTATCGAGACACATGAAAAAATCGCAAAATTTCTCAATGCCTACGCTCGAGCAGCGTTTCAGTATTCATTATCGTTTTCCGGTGTTCTTTCACAGAAATGTTTTCCGTTGCCACGACGAGCTGCTGGCCTCGGTTTTTGCACGGGCCGGAACCTCGCCGCACAGGTTTTCCTGTTTCATCGACTCCGGCGTTCTTGAGGAAGACCCGGGGCTGATACGCCGCATTGAGGAATATACCCAGCACAACTCGCAGGTGATGCAGCTGTGCGGCCCGGTTACCAGAGTCGAGGGGGGTGAGGCCAGCAAGGCTGATTCGACGGTCGTCGACAGGGTGGTCGAGTATGTCAAGGATTATCGGCTCTGCCGGCATTCCTTTGTTTTGGCCATAGGAGGCGGGGCGGTTATCGACGCCGTCGGCTACGGCGCCGCCATTGCTCATCGCGGCATTCGCCTTATTCGCATGCCGACGACGGTGCTGGCCCAGAACGATGCCGGCGTAGGGGTCAAGAACGGTATCAACGGACTCGGCCGGAAAAATTTCATTGGTACCTTTGCTCCGCCTTTTGCCGTTATCAATGATTTCGATTTTCTCGCAACTCTGCCGCCGCGGGAGATGCGGTCCGGCATCAGCGAAGCCGTCAAGGTCGCTCTCATCAAGGACGACGATTTTTTTACCTATCTCTACGACAACCGGGCCGAGCTGGCTGCCTTCAAGAGCGGTCCCATGGAGGAGATGATCCATCGATGCGCGGCCTTGCACATGAGCCATATCGGCAGCGGCGGCGACCCTTTCGAGCTGGGATCAGCCAGGCCCCTGGATTTCGGTCACTGGTCGGCCCATCACCTCGAAGAAATTACCGACGGCCGCCTCAACCATGGCGAGGCCGTCTCCATCGGCATGGCGCTTGACAGTCTGTACTCCCAGGCCATAGGGCTTATTGGCGAGGAAGATCTGCGGACAATTCTCTCGCTGCTGGCCCAACTGGGTCTGCCGCTGTGGCATTCCTCGCTGGCCCGGCTCGACCTCGAAGGTGCGCTGGGGGCTTTTCAGGAACACCTCGGCGGCGACCTGGCGATAACGCTTTTAACCGGAATCGGCAGCAAAAAAGAAGTGAACTATATAGATTCGGCTATAATGAGAGAGTGTCTGGAAAAGCTGGTGCACTGCCGGCATGAAGCTTTGGGTGCTGCAGATCCGTTAACAACAGCGGCGACGGTCGAAGGCCGGCCGCAGTAAGTTTATTCGTCCTGTAGATTACGGTCATGACCAACAGCAATCACCTGGCAATCAATGGCGACGGGCGGCGGCAAGATGCTGCTGCCAGGCCTTTGACATACTGCACAAACATCCACCCCGGAGAGAGCTGGCAGGAGATTTTTGCAGCCGTCCGCCACTCTGCGCCGATGGTCAAAAAGAAAATATCGCCGCATCGCCCTTTTCCACTGGGGCTGCGGCTCTCCGGCAGGGCCGCCTGGGAAATGGATGGTAATGCCGCAAATGAATTTCATCGCTGGTGCCAACAGGAGGGACTGTATGTTGCCAGTATCAACGGCTTTCCCTACGGCACCTTTCACCATGCTCCCGTAAAGCAGGAGGTGTATCTGCCGGACTGGACTCAGGGCGAACGACTGGAATACACCAAAAAACTTGCGCAACTATTGAGCATCTGGCTGCCCGGGGAGATGGTCGGATCGATATCGACGGTGCCGGTGGGATTTCGCGCCGACATCAGAGACGAAGATTTTGGCATTGTCAGGAAAAACCTGATCATGGCCCTCGATTTTCTCCATCGTCTGGCCGACCAGAGCGGCAAAAACATACTGCTGTCCATGGAGCCGGAACCCGGTTGTGTTCTTGAGAGCGTTGATGATGTCGTCGCCTTCTTTGACCGACTCGATCTGCCCGATACCCAGCGGCAGCGACTGGCGATCTGTTACGACTGCTGCCACCAGTCCCTGCAGTTCGAGGATCCGGTAAAATCGCTGGAGCTGCTGGCCGACAACGCCATCTCAATAGGCCATGTACAGGTGTCATCGGCGTTGAGGCTCAAGGATCCGCGGATCGCCCTTCTGTCGCGTTACCAGGAAGAGTGCTATCTGCATCAAACGGTGGGCCGTACCACCGAAGGCCGGCTTTTGCGCTACGATGATCTTGATCAGGCCATTGCCGCAGCGCCCGAGGGTGTCGAGGAATGGCGGGTACATTTCCATGTGCCGGTATTTCTCGACGAAACAGATGAATGCACCTCAACCAGGTTCTTTCTTGAAGAGGTCCTGCCGCTGTTGCCGGCCGGGCCTGTGTTCGAGGTTGAAACCTATACCTGGACCATATTGCCGCCCGAACTGCAGGGCGGCTCCGTAACCGACTGCCTCATTCGTGAACTCGAATGGGTGGCTAAAACCATTGGGAACAGAAAATGAAAGATACCGCCGTAAAGGCAATGTTTGAAACCATTGCCACCGGATACGATTTCCAGAATAGCTTTCTTTCTCTGCGCCGGGATGTCTACTGGCGCAAGGCGCTCGCGGAAATGCTACAGCTCAAGGATGGTGATATTGCCCTTGATGTCGCCGTCGGCACCGCTGAAATTGCACTCTCCATCAGCGGCCGCTATCCCGGCGCCCGCGTCATAGGTGTCGATTTTTCACCGGCAATGCTGAGGGTGGGCAAAAAAAAGATAGAAGATCGCGGCCGGCAGGAACAGATCAGTCTTACCGCCGGCGATGGCCGTTTGCTGCCGGTTCGCAGCAACTCCGTCGAGGCCTTGACCATTTCCTTCGGCATCCGCAACGTCGAAGAGCGGGATCAGGCGCTGGCCGAGTTCTATCGGGTTCTCAAACCGGGGGGACGACTCTATGTCATGGAGTTTTCTTATCCTGACCAGCCGGTACTCTATAAACTCTACCGCTTCTATTTCGATTACATTCTGCCGCCCATCGGCAATCTTATTTCCCGCACCAATTACGCCTACAGTTATCTGGCTGAATCGGTGGACACCTTTCCCGATGACGCCAGATTCCGTGCAGAAATCGAAGCTGCCGGTTTTACGAAGACGGCGATTACTCAACTGACGTTTGGCATCGCTAAAATATATCAGGGCCGCAAGGAGGCACAATGAAAGTCAACTGGCCGGAGAGAATCTGGGTTAACAGTCCGGTGCGCAAATTCGTACAACTGCAGGAGGCCCGATTCTTTCAGAAAATGGACCGGCTCCCACCGGGGGGGAAATGCCTGGAAATCGGTTGTGGCTGCGGGGTCGGCGCACGCATCATCCACGATGCTTTTTCCCCGTCCGCCATCTGTGCCCTCGATGTCGATGTCGAAATGCTGAAGACCGCCCGCCGCAAACTGACGGGCTGGAAAAACATCCCCCTGCATCTGCTCGGCGGTGATGCCCAGGTTTTACCGTTCGCCGATGGTGAATTTGATGCCGTTTTCAATTTTGGTATAATCCATCATCTGGAGGACTGGCAGAATGGGGTTGACAAGATAGCCAGGGTGCTCAAGG
>CAKZOA010000281.1 GCA_937132035.1 uncultured Desulfobulbaceae bacterium
CCCTGACGGCTCCCCCCATCTGGGCGAGCGTCGACCTGCGCGACGGCAATCAGGCGCTCGCCATTCCCATGAATGTCGAGGAGAAGCTCGAATTTTTTGACCTCCTCGTAAAGATCGGTTTCAAGGAAATCGAGGTCGGCTTTCCCTCGGCCTCTCAGGTGGAGTACGATTTCGCCCGCAAGCTGATAACCGAAAACCTCATTCCCGACGATGTCGAGATTCAGGTGCTGACCCAGGCCCGCGAGCAACTGATCAAAAAGACCTTCGCCTCCGTCCAGGGCGCCAAAAAGGCTATTGTCCACCTCTACAACTCCACCTCGACCCTGCAGCGCGACGTGGTCTTTAAAATGAGCCGTAAAGAAATCATCGAGCTTGGCGTCAGGGGGGCGAGAATACTCAAGGAGGAGGAGAAGAAGTATCCGGAGACGGAATTCAGGTTCCAGTATTCGCCGGAGAGCTTCACCGGCACCGAGCTTGATTTCTCCCTGGAGATCTGCGAGGCGGTCATGGATGTGCTCGAGCCCAGCGTCGACAAGCCGGTGATCATCAATCTTCCCGCCACCGTCGAGATGTCGACGCCCAATATCTACGCCGACCAGATCGAGTGGTTCTGCCGCAACATGAAAAACAGGGACCACGCCATCATCTCCCTGCATACCCACAACGATCGCGGCTGCGCCGTCGCCGCCACCGAACTGGCCCTGATGGCCGGCGGCCAGCGGGTGGAGGGCACCCTTTTCGGCAACGGCGAGCGCACCGGCAATGTTGATATCGTCACCCTGGCGCTGAACATGTTCACCCAGGGCGTCGATCCCGAACTTGATTTCCAGGACATCAACCGCCTGGTCGACATCTGTGAATGGATCACCAGAATTCCGGTATCCGTACGCCAGCCCTATGCCGGCGAGCTGGTCTATACCGCCTTTTCCGGTTCGCACCAGGACGCTATCAAGAAGGGCATGGATAATCTCGAGAAAGCCGATCTGCCGCACTGGGCGGTGCCCTACCTGCCCATCGACCCCAGCGACGTCGGCAGGACCTACGAGTCCATTATCCGCATCAACAGCCAGTCGGGCAAGGGCGGGGTCGCCTATGTCATGGACAAGGAGTACGGTTTCAAGATGCCCAAGGAGATGCATCCGGAGTTCGGTGCCGTCATCCAGAACATCGCCGACAAGCTCGGCCGCGAACTGCTCGGCCACGAGATCGAAAGCGCCTTCACCCAGGAGTATCTCAGCTGCATGCAGCCCTACGACCTCAAGGGATTCAATGTCGTCAAGCGCCATTTCGACTCCTCTCGCTCCAGCGCCGAGATCGAGGCTTTTCTCAACGTCCATGGCATCAAGGAGACCTTTACCGCCTCCGGCAACGGTCCCCTGGACGCCTTCTGCAACGCTCTCAAGGAGCATGCCACCGGTTCCTTCACCCTCTGCAACTACCACGAGCATGCCCTCAACTCCGGCTCGTCGGCCACGGCCGTGACCTACATCGAGATAGAGCTGCCCGACGGCAGGCGTTACTGGGGAGCGGGCATCGATACCGACATTATCGTCTCGTCGATCAAGGCGGTGCTCAGCAGCCTCAACCGCGCCGCCAAGGTGGAGATGGGCAGCGTCGTCGCCGGATGACGGCAACGGGCAGGGCGGGACCACGCCGGTCCCGCCTGTTCAAAAGGCATATCTGGATTGCGGCCGGAGTTTATGCCGGACTTGATCCGGTGCCACAATGACTCACTGCTGTACTCTGGTTTCTGGTTTCTGATTTCTGAATCGCGGCCTCCACCGCAATGATGCCAAACCCACCGTGATTTGACTCGAAATCCCCAACAAAACCACATACCCCTTGATTTCCATCGCTTATCCTGAGTAATATCGTCCCACCGCGGGTCTGGTGCCAAATCGAAGGCATATGATCCTTATCCAGCCACCTCCCGAGCAGCCGGTGCCATGTACACACCCGCTTCCATAAAAAAACGCATTCGCCAGGCCCTGCGCATCGACCGGGCCATGCTGCTCGTCTGGAAGGCGAGTCCCGGCTGGACTCTGCTTTCCGTCGTCTTCACCGTCATCCAGGGCGTCATACCGCTGGCGGCGCTGTACATCATCAAGCTTTTGGTCGACACCGTTACCTCCGCCCTGGCCTCCGACACTCCCGAATCTTTTTTCCAGCGGGTAGTCTACCTGGTGGTGGCCGCGGCAGCGGTGGCCATCCTTCAGTCGGCCGTGCGCATCCTCGGCGGGTACGTCGCCGAAGCTCAGGGGGCAGTAGTCACCGACTATGTGGCCAGCCGCCTGCACGATAAGTCCATCTCCCTCGACCTGGCCTATTACGAAAATCCCGAATATTACGACACCCTTCACCGTGCCCAGCGCGAAGGACCATATCGGCCGACCAAGATCGTCAACGGCCTGACCAGGGTGCTGCAGAATACGGTTTCTCTTGCGGCCATGGTTGGCCTGCTCTTGATGTTCCACTGGGCGGTCGGCCTGCTGCTGTTCGTCTCCACTCTTCCCGGCATTTTCGCCCAGATCATCAACGCCCGCAGGCAGTACGACTGGCAGAAGAAGCGCACCCATGAGGAGCGGCAGGCAAATTACCTCAGTTCCATTCTGTCTGTGGATACTTTTGCCAAGGAGATCAGGCTGTTTGATCTCGGAGGGTATTTTTCAAGATTCTATAACAGCCTGCGCACCCTGCTGCGCGGCGAAAAACTGGCGCTCAGCCGCAAAAAGGGAGCAGCCGACTTCTTCTCCGAGGCCTTCGCCGCCCTGGTGCTCATGGGCTGCCTGCTGCTGATCGCCCTGCGTACCCTCCAGGGTGCCATAACCATTGGCGACATGGTCATGTACTACCAAGCCTTCCAGCGCGGGGTGGGCTACCTCAAGGAACTGCTCGCAAGCGTCGCCTCGCTTTATGAAGACAATATGTTCGTCACCTATTTCTTCGAATTTCTCGATACCGAAAACGAGATCCGTGATCCGGATACGCCCTTGCCGGTACCGCATCATTTTGACAGTGGTATCGCCGTAAACAACGTTTCCTTCAGCTATCCAGGCGAGCGCAGCGCCGTTCTCGATGATGTCTCGCTGACCATCGCCCCGGGCGAGGTGGTGGCGCTGGTAGGCGCCAACGGCGCCGGCAAATCCACCCTGGTCAAACTGCTCTGCCGGCTCTATGACCCGCAAAGCGGATCGATCAGCCTGGACGGTGAGAGCCTCGACCGTTATCGGATCAAGGACCTGCGGCGCCAGATCAGCGTCGTCTTCCAGGATTTTGCCAGATATTTTCTCACCGTCAGGGAAAATATCCACCTGGGGGATATACATATCCCCAGCGATTCATCCGCCATCGAGCAGGCGGCGGTAAAGGCTAACGCCGATGATTTCATTGCCAGGCTGCCCAGGGGCTACGACACCCCTCTGGGCCGATGGTTCCGCGACGGCGAGGAAATCAGCATAGGCGAGTGGCAGAAAATCGTCCTCGCCCGGGCCTTTTTGCGCGACGCCCGGTTCATCATCCTCGACGAGCCCACCAGTTCGCTCGACATCCATACCGAATACCACCTCTACCAGAAATTCCGCGAGCTGATTGAAGGGCGCTCGGCCCTGCTCATCAGTCATCGATTCTCGACGGTGCGCATGGCCGACAGTGAGGAAATTGGAGGAAATTGGGGACAGACCAGAATGGCACTAGTTTAAGCCATTTTTTTTGACAAAAACCACCTGAAATCATTGGCTGAAATTGGTATGTTTATGCATGAGAAAGCATACAAGAATACCCCCAACGTTACCAGGATTTTTCCTCTCGAAACGAGGTCGAAAACCACACTCACCGCAGCAGGTATTGGCTGCTGAGATTGCTTCAATCAAGAAGAAATCATTTAAGCAGGTTGGTGAAATTTTCGCATCTTTTTTGCCCGTGTTTTCCCTCAAACAGGAGCGGCATGGAGCAATGAGCCGACGAAGACTATTTACCAAGGAAAACACTTTCTGGGCTTTTCTTGGTCAGGTTCTTGATTCCGACGGTGGATGTAAAGAAGTTGTCAGAAAATTGCAGGGATACGCTACTATGCGAGGACTCAAACTTCCGTCTTCGTCTACATCGTCATATTGCGCTGCCCGGAAAAAACTGGACGAAGCAACGCTCTATGAAATTTTTCGCCATACAACACAATGGTCGAAAAACGCTTCTCCATCATCAAATACGTTAAACGGACGGCGGGTGGTTGTCGTTGACGGAACAGGTGTCAGTATGCCGGATACCGCGGAAAATCAGGCTCAATGGCCTCAACTATCAAGCCAGAAGACCGGTTGTGGCTTTCCTTCTGGTCGAATATGTGCTCCGTTTTCCCTGGATACTGGAGGGCTGCTCA
>CAKZOA010000282.1 GCA_937132035.1 uncultured Desulfobulbaceae bacterium
GAATACCCGTTGATCCAAGATAAGAATAATTCATCATGTTAGCTCCTCAATGCAACGCTTCGAAATAGTTATCTATGCTGCTTACAAGTGACCATCTTCTGGGTCCAAATGTTGATCCGTCTACTGTGCCCTGCTGTGTGCCTCCAATATAAATGATATTATGACATTCTCACATGATACTGGTTCGTTGAGCCCAAATACCATTAAAAAAATATTTTATACCCAGAAATACTATTGATTACACATGAAACTCAGCCTGGCCTCTTGCCAAAGGGTCCGGGTTGCTCATTTCGCGGATGTCCGTAGCCAGGACGGCTGCAGAGGGGTACCCAAAGACGGGTCTATGGCGTCCCATGAAAAGATCTATTCCGATCCGCTGCTCGTTGAGATTACGTGGCACACGAATACACAACCTTACGAATGTGGTAGTGAGAAGTGAAATAATTGCAGGGGCGTTACTCTATAGCAGTACGGCTCATCACACAAGAGGGGGCATATCCATTCAGTGGCGGCAGGATCTCTACGGACAATGTTGAAGAGTTCTCTCTTACTCAAACCATGCGGCAGTTCTTTTACAAAACCCGACCAGCATCAACATTACGGGAACTTCAATAAGCACCCCGACAACGGTTGCCAGAGCCGCCCCTGAAGATAGTCCGAAAAGCATTACCGCGGTTGCAATAGCCACTTCGAAATGGTTTGAGGCACCAATCATGGCAACAGGGGCAGCATCTTCGTAGTTGAGTTTGAGTGCCACCGCCGCACCATAGCCGAGCCCGAAAATCACAACTGTTTGCAGAATGAGCGGGATGGATATCCATAAAATGGTCAGCGGATTAGCCAGGATGGTCTCTCCCTTGAAGCTGAACAGCAGAATCAGTGTCAGCAGTAAAGCACTGATAGTGACCGGAGTGAGCACCTGCAGGAATTTTTCCTTAAACCACGCTTCACCCTTGTTTCTGATAATCCATCTGCGCGAGAAATATCCAGCGACCAAAGGAAGCGCCACATAGATGGCCACCGAAAGCATTAATGCCTGCCAGGGAATGGGAAGTTTGCCAACACCGAGTAATAAACCACCAAGAATACCATAAAGTACCAGCATCGTGAGCGAATTAATGGCTACCATTACCAAGGTGAGACCGTCATTGCCGCGTGCCAGATACCCCCAAACGAGCACCATGGCTGTACAGGGTGCTATACCAAGCAGAATGCAACCGGCAAAATAACTGCGCCAAAGTGGAATCTCCAGCATTTTCACACCCTCGTGGAGCACCACGGTTCCCGCGCCGTGCTGAGCACCAAGGGGCAAGTCGAGGCCGAAAGGCATTTTGACAAAATCGATGGCCTCGACACCAATAAAACCCTTTAGCAAAAAGCCTAAGAAAAATAAGGAAATCGCATACATTGTAAATGGCTTGACACACCAGTTGACGAAAAGCGTCAGAAGTACTGGTTTGCCGCTTTTCCCGGCCTGTATAACACTGGTAAAGTCAATCTTTACCATGATCGGGTACATCATAAAAAAGAGACAGACCGCAATCGGAATAGAAACGACCGGTGCACCATTGACATGGATTGCCATACCGTCCAGGCTTTTGGCCAGATCTGGGGCCATTTTTCCTACCAGGATTCCTGTGACAATGCATAAACCTACCCAAACGGTAAGGTATCGCTCAAAGATGCTGGTCATTTTCCGATCACCAGCGGGAGCAAGTTGACTGTTCATTATATCAATACCTTCCTGTCATTTATATGCGGTGATAGCAGCCGCCCGGACATGGTTCTCAATGCTTGTCCCGGGAAACCAGTCACGGATGAATTGATCACTGCCTTCCTGCACCTCAATCGATATTTTCGCAAAACCGACACGACGAAGCATTTGCTCTATTTCAGCCACCGTTACCGCTCCCGCGACACATCCGCAGTGGGCATCCATATCCTTCTTTACACTCTCCGGTAACGGCCTGATGGCGATGACATCGGACACAGCCAGCCTGCCTTGGGGCCGTAATACCCGATATGCCTCCTGGAAAACCTGGTCTTTTTCAGGAGAGAGATTGATCACACAATTGGATACGATAACATCGATTGAACTGTCAGCGACGGGCAGATGTTCTATTTCCCCCAACCGAAATTCCACATTCTCGAAGTCACTTTTTCTACCATTCGCTCTTGCCTTTGCAATCATTTCCGGGGTCATATCTACCCCAATCACTTTCCCCTCCGCACCGACTTGACGAGCCGCCAGAAAACAGTCAAAACCGCCGCCGCTGCCGAGATCAAGAACGACTTCCCCTGGCTGCAGCGCCGCTATCACCCGGGGATTGCCGCAGCCGAGCCCCATGTTCGAGCCAACCGGAACAGTTGCCAGCTCATCTTCTGAGTAGCCCAACCGAGCTGAAAAAGTGCCGTCACCCAGCGATGTCGGCGTGCAGCAATCGCTTGAACAACAGGATTCATTGGATTCTGCTATATCCGCGTAACGACTCCGTACCTGTTCCCGGACAAGATCACTCTCCCTACTTTTCATATTTCTCCTCTGTATTTCAATGAACCGGGCAAGGTTTCAACGAATATTTTAATCTCGTCTCTTACCTGACGATAACAATCAATTTGTTCCTCTTCGGATGCCCCTTGTTCGGCAAGTTTTTTGGCATTCTCCGGTGGGTCGTCAAAACCAACGTGAATTACTTTGCAGTTTCCGGTGAACAAAGGGCAGGTTTCGTGAGCATGACCACAGACGGTGACGACGAAATCCAATCCGACATTCTTGAATTCGTCAACGTGCTTTGAGGTGTTACCGGAAATGTCCACACCAGCTTCCGCCATTACTTTCACGGCATGTGGATTCAGACCGTGGAGCTCAATGCCTGCGGAATAGGCTTCAATTACATTGCTTCTCAGCTGTTTTGCCCAGCCTTCAGCCATCTGACTGCGGCATGAGTTTCCGGTGCACAGAAAGAGTACCTTTAACTTTTTGTCCACTTTGTATTTCCTCACTGCACTTTTAAGTGTTGGCGCACCAGGCATCGCTACGCTGTTTCCGGCTAATTTCTTCCGGATCACAGCTCAAAATCTCTGCAAGCGTTTTTGCATCACGGGCAACGGCCGAATCGCTGGTAAGCTGTTTTTCTATCCACTGGACAAGACCGGCAAACTCAACTGCCTCCCGGCGCAAACGATAATAAACCCAGCGACCTTCTTTCCTGCTATCGACAAGGCCCGATGCAATCAATACGCCCATGTGCCGGGAAACGGTAGCCCCAGTTACCTGCATAAACTCGATGATCTGACAGGCACAGAGCTCTTCATATTCCATAAGCGCCGTAACGATCCTGAGACGATTCCGATCCGACAATGCCTTGAACAGCGCTGTTAGGTTGTCCATACGAGCCCTCATCAATTGCATAGTTAGCCATACATCTAAATATAATATGTAAAAAGATTCCTCTGGTCAACCTTTAATCATGTTTCAAGAATATATTGCAAGAGCAGCTCACTGAGTACACAAAACAAGTTGACGTGGTCATTTCTTTGGAAGACATAGCCGCAAAGCTACGGGGTAAACTATCTTGATTGGTACGCCGCCCATACATACTGCGGGTATGATGGAGAGTGCCGAACAGGATCTCTGTAAAGAGGGGGTTGTCAGATAAACATGAACAGTTTATTCTTGGAAACTCCATCATGCTCTTGCGCATCATCGCGCCACATCACAGCCATCTACTCTCCATATCTTTTTATGATTTACATCCTAGCAGTATCAGACGAACCCGAACTCTACAATAATTCGATAGATTTTCCGCAAGTCGACATGTTGCTCTCCTGCGGCGACCTTGCCCCCTATTATCTGAGTTTTTTGGTCGATCGCTACATGCCTTCGGTGCGCATCATGGTCCATGGTAATCATGACGGCACCTATTTCATCGAAGGACAGGAACCGGTGAATCTTCAATACTCAGAAGTGTTTGCCGGCATGTTCAGCATTGTCAACGGTATCCATGTCCTCTCCTGTGATGACTATGACTTTCTCGACGAGGATCTTGCCATCGGCGGATTCAGCGGTATTGCCGCCTACGGAGAGCAGCCTTTCTACCATACCGACTTCAATTTGACCCAGTTCAAGACCAAAGTCATTATGAAGAAGCGGTTTTCCTCATTTTCCGGCGTGGATATCATGCTCTCCCACGCCCCACCCGATTTCGGCCTGATTGCTTGCGGCGAGGGAAACCACAAGCCATCGGAAAAACTTGCCTCCCTCAATGACCACCTCAGCCCCAAACTCTGGCTCTACGGCCATATCCACCGAAGATACACGAACTGCGACCTCAATTTTCTAACCCGTGACGGCGCTCCACTGAATCTGATCAACGCCTGCCCCTTCCAGTACTTTTCCTATGACCAGGAAACCGGTGACATTGAATTATTACGCCTTCCTGAATAGAAATGATTCCTTTTTGCGAGAACATCTGGTACGTAAAGCAAAAAATACTTACTGTATCCTGTAAATAGGAACGGATGGACTCTTTTTACCAGGCTTGGTGTTGTATATGATTGGTGTTCCTCCTCGTCAAGTCCCCCGAGATGTGTATAACAGAGCGAGGGATAAAGGCAGACTCGAAGTTTTTTTCAATACCTTTCTTCGCAAGGACGTCCGCATTCCGACATTGGAAAAGGTACTGGATCCATATACCTACGAAGTAGAAAAGACACCGTACTGGGTCGGCTATATCTGGCCGCATAGGCTGACCGGTACCATCAATATCGATCGCCGTTACTGCTTTTCCAGAAGTTATTATCCACTGCCGCACTTCGATTCCGGTGATTTTGCCCATAAATGGGCACGAGTCATGCGGGAAACCGAAAGATGGCTTGACTATCCCATCGACTGCTTTGAGTTCCTCCACAAATATTATGTGAAGGAGGGCAACAAACGGGCAAGCGTCTCCCGATATCTTGATCTTCCCGGAATTATGGTCAACATCACCCGCGTCATCCCCATGAACTATGAACGCGAGGATGTGCGCAGCTATCACGAGTTTCTCTCCTTCGAGCGTCAGACCGGCATAGGCTGTCTCTGGTTCAGCCACGAAGGCGCCTTTGCCAAATTGACCGCTTTGATGAATAAACATCACCTCAGTGGTGAAGATCTCATAACTCTGGTATTTAATCCCTATTGCCGGATAACCGGCAACTACAGCGGTCCCTATGACGAGATCATCGACTATCTCTCAATATTTCCCGGCAGGGACGCCTCCTCCAAATACCGGGAGAAGGCCTTCAAACAGGTGATCCTGGCACGCAAGCATAAGCGGAAAGCTGCCCGCAACCACGCTGAACGCCTCGCGACCTAGCCCGAACAGTACTGGAGCCAACCTGCCAACTTTGAAAAATCTCGAGAAAATCTCCGTCGCCAACGGTGTCTCCATCCGCTGGTTGACAGGCGAGGAACAGCACCCGCAGCTGCCGAACAGATGCATGCAGGAAATAGCTCAGTGGATCAGCATGCAACGGGATGGCAGAAATTACTGGGAAGTTCTCAAGGTCAATCTCGCCCGGAAATATTCTGAGTTTCACGACTGGCTGAAAGAAAAGAACCGCTGAGACCTTCCGCTCACATCCACATGAGATGGGTGAAACATCTTTTACACGAAGCGGTTCGGTTGAGAACCAGCGGCATATACCAGGGATTCCTCCTTTCTTGCTCTTGACATGAGCAGAGTATTTCAAGACAATAGGGTACCTTGAATAATAGGGATTTTCGCTCAAGGTCGAGGCGTGGCAGGAAATTTTACCGGAGGCATATACTTAATATTCCGAGGATAAAATTTCCTGACACAACGAAGAGATTGAGTGAAAAGGCCATTTTTCAAGGTGGCCAATAGCAGAAGGCGTCGAATCGTCTCTGATACTTCAATTTTTATAGCGATAAAAGGTAGAAAACCAAGAAAAGCCAACCCGATGCGTATTTTCAGCAAGGAGATATCCCCATGAGCGACAAAGAGCACCTGCACCTCCTCTGGACCAGCGACAGCAAGATTACTGCGGAAAAAATGATTCTTATGTATTCCACCAATAGCATGCGCCGGGGCTGGTGGAAAAAGGTGACGGTCATTATCTGGGGTGCTCCGGCCCTGCTGGTCAGCGAAGATGTTAAAATTCTCGAAAAAATCGAAGAAGCGAAGGCCGAAGGAGTTCACTTCAGTGCCTGCCGGGCCTGCGCCGATCAGCTAGAGGTAACTGACAAACTAGAGAAAATGGGCATTGAGGTCATCTACTGGGGCGAACCGCTTACCAAACTCCTGCAAGATCAGATGCCTTTGGTAACGGTATAGCAGTCCCGATATTTCTGGTGCCTGCTGGCCTCGTCGTCGACTCATTAGGGGTGCGGCTGTATCAATCTACATACTCTATTCTGCTACTGGGGACACCCCCTCCAGAGCCAGGGCTACCGCTCGGGAAGCGTGAACGGCGGTGGTGTCGACCAGTTCAATCTCGAAATTCCTGTCACCCAGCAGCATGCCGATTTCCGTACAGCCGAGTATGACGGCCTCGGCTCCCCGGGCAATCATTTGATCGATGATCCGGCAGTAGTCGTCCCTGGAGCGCTCGCTGACAATTCCACGACAGAGTTCATCGAAAATGACCCTGTTGATTGTCTCTCTGGCTGCGGCATCGGGAGTCAATACCTCGAGGCCGTAGCGTTCTGTCAGTCTTTGCCGGTAGAACCCTTCTTCCATGGTAAAAGACGTACCTAGAAGTGCTGCCTTATTGATCTTTTTCGCCACTAGAACCCCGGCGGTGGCATCAGCTATATGCACCAGAGGGATGGCAAGCCGCGCCTCTATTTCCGGGGCGATCTTATGCATGGTGTTGGTGCAGATCAGCAGGAAATCGGCGCCGGCCGCCTCCAGGCCGACGGCGGCATCTCCCAGAAGCTGGGCAAGTTCGTACCACCGTCCCGCCTGCATCAGCTTTTCAAGAGGCGCGAAATCAACACTGTGCATGACAATTCTTGCCGAATGGAGCCCACCGAGGGCCTGCTGGACACCGCGGTTCAAGGCTCTGTAATATTCAAGGGTCGACTCCCAGCTCATGCCGCCCAGCAAACCGATGGTCTTCATAGTACAGGTCCTCTGCAGGATGGCTGTCATCTGCTTTTCATCAGCGCCACTCTGGACTCATGAAAAGTGCCGCCACCACCCATATCGGTGATTTTTTGTGAGGTAAGATCGTTAATACCCGCCGGCCGCTGCTGTTGCTCCCAGAAAATTCCTTCAGCCACCAGCAGTCCCCGGCGGGTGGCATCGCTTATTTTGGCCTTCCTCCGTGTCCAGCCTCTGCCATTGAAAAGCGTCAGAAATTCGCTTTCCTCTATATCATAGCTGATGGCGTCCAACGGGTGGATCAGCACTTCGCCAACATAGTCGTCATACTGTTCGCCAAACGTAGAATTGAGAAGATACCTGTGTGGAGGCGTTATGAGTTTGAAGGGGTACCTGGCAAGGTAGTCCGCATCATCAAACTCACCGGCCGCCGCCAGACAGGCGGTCTGCGGCAGCGCCGGCTCCGTCGTCTGGAGAAAACTGTAGCGGGGCCCGTCACCGGCAAATTGCGGGGTATGCGGCAGGCCCGTGGTCGAACGGATCGCTTTTCCATAGGGTATTCCTTCCTGCCTGACCGCGGGCGGCAATCCGGAGAGCGTTTCCAGGTAGCTGTAGAGACGTTCATCCAGACTCTGCTGAAAGGGCTGGTCATCGAATTTCAATTTCTGCGCCAGCTCCTGAAAGAAGGTGAAATTGCTTTTGGCCTCTGCCAACGGAGGGATGACGGCATCTACAAAACCGAGATAGAAATGACCGTAAGAGGTGTAAAGATCGCGATTTTCCAGGAAGGTGGTGGCTGGCAGCAGCAGATCGGCATAGCGAGCCGTGGGAGTCATAACCTGCTCGTGGACAACGGTAAAGAGCTTGTCATCGGCCAGGGCCCGGCGCACGAGACTGCCGTCTGGAGTAGTTGACAAAGGATTGGCGTTGTAAACGAACATCATCCGTATCGGTGGATCGGCGGTCTGCAGACAGTTCCCCAGCTGCACCATATTGAAGCGGCGGCCAGGTTTTGTCGCCAGAGAAGGCCAGGTCAACCTGCTCTGGTCACCGCTGAATGCCGCCGAGGTCAAAAGAACCCCCCTGCCTCTGCCGCCGTCGAAAAGACCGAGAGCGGCGGCCAGAGAAGTGATGGCGCGAATATTCACAGCCGCCCTGCTGTTGCGGGTCATGCCTATGCCGAGGCGGAGATAGATTCGCTGCGTTTTTCGCAGGCGCCCGGCCAGCCCCTCCATCTGGCCCTCATCAATGCCGCAGCCAGCGGCAAAAACGTTGTCTGAATTGTTTTCCAGGTGATCCCTGAGGCTATTGAAGCCCTCGGTTCGGGTGTTAATAAAATCATAATCGAGATCGCCGGTGGCCATCAGTTTGCGCAAAAGCCCCAGGGCCAAGGCCGCATCACCGCCGGGCTCGATCTTCAGGTGAAGATCGGCCGATGCCGCGGTTTCATTACGATAGGGATCAATGACCACCAGCTGCGCCCCTTTCTTTCTGGCCCTGGCCACGTAGGGCCAGAAATGCATATTGGTTACCCTGGTATTGCTGCCCCATATAATGATCAGCTCCGCCTCTTCGGCGACTTCCGGCGCCGTACCCGGTACGTCGCCGCAATGGGCCCGCCAGCCGGCCTTGGCGGCGGTGGAACAGATTGTCTCGTCGAGCTGGGTTGTTCCAAGTTTATGGAACAGGGGATATCCGGCAAATCGATTGACAACCCCCATGTTACCGGCATACGCAAAAGGCAGTATGGACTCACCGCCAAATTGCTCAACTGTTGATGATAGCCGTTCGCACAGCGTTGCAAAGGCCTGATCCCAGCTAATGCGTTGAAAGCGACCTTCGCCTTTTTTGCCGGTGCGCTGCATCGGAAACAGAATACGGTCTTTGGAATGAACCCTGGCTGGATAGCCTTTCATTTTGCGGCAGATCACGCCTCTGGTGAAGGGATGATCGCGATCACCGTTAAGAGCTACAACCTTGCCGTTTTTTACCGAGGCGACAAGCCCGCAGCTGTCCGGGCAGTCGAGGGGGCAGATTGTCTTCCTGTACTCTGTTTTCGTCTCAATCATGACAACTCCGGGCGTATGCCTTACACATCTGCGCCTGCCGGCATACGCCGGCGGGGCGCCACAAAGGGATAGCTGAATACACGGCAGCGACGCAGCTACAGCTTGTTTTTTTGTTTGATTACCTATGAAACCTAGGAAACGCAACTTCCTGTTCAGCAGTGGAGGTGCTGTTGCCTTCTTACTCCGTCTCCCCTAAAACCTGACGGACGTTTTGCAAAAGCGTGTCTCATACTGCCCTAGAAATACCCCAGAGCACTGCGGAGTGCAACCGTAATTGCAGTATCCAGACGGCGATCGGAGACCCTAGCAGAGCCGGTTGGCAAAAAGGAAAAAGGTTTTCCGCAACTGTGCGTCCGCAGCCCCGCTTCAAGGGCTCACCAGTGGTGAAAAACATCTGATTCAGAAAGAAATACCTGGATTTAGAAGAAAATCGCTTCGAGCGCCTGTCTGATCTTCGGATAGCGAAAAGTGAATCCATGATCGAGCAGGGCCTTGGGGACGACTTTCTGGCCCTGGAGAAGCATTTCTCCAAAATCTCCGCCGAAGGTTTTGAGCACGAAGGATGGAGCCGGCAGTATCGCCGGTCTGTGGAGAACGCTGCCGAGTTCCTTGGCGAATTCTTTTTGCCGCACCGGCTCAGGTGCCGTGCAGTTGAACGGTCCCTCCAGAGCCCCGCCATCCATGAGAAAGAGGATGGCTTCAATGAGGTCCTCGACATGTATCCAGGAGAAGTACTGACTGCCGTCGCCTATGGGACCGCCCATACCGAGTTTGAACGGGGTCTTCATGGTCTCAATAGCGCCGCCGCCCTCACCGAGAACAATGCCAAAGCGCATCACCGCCACTCTGGCACCCTTTTCTCTGGCCCGAAGAGCTTCTTTTTCCCAATCCACGCCAACCTTGGCAAGAAAATCGGAACCTGGGGATCCGCTCTCGTCCTGTTCTGTATCGCCACTGTCACCGTAGTAACCGACGGCAGAGGCGCTGAGCAGGACGGCTGAAGTCTGAGGCGGCAGGGCATCGACCACATTTTGCGTCGTCTTTACTCTGCTGTTGTAGATCGTTTTCTTGTAGGAGTCCGACCAGTAGTTGAAAATAGATCTGCCGGCGAGGTTGATGATGACATCGTAGGAACCGAGATCTTCCTGCCAGCTGCCCTTCTCGGTGGTATTGGCCTGCAGATTGTGGAATGTGGAAATGCTGTTCTGCAGATGACTTTTGCCGCTGCTGGAAACCACCGTTACCTCATGGCCACGGTCAAGCAGCCGCTGGGTGAGCCTGGTGCCGACAAAACCGGTACCACCTGTGATAAAAATTTTCATCTTCTTCCCCTTATTAACACATTAAGACACAAAAATGATTTCGTACCTGCTACGATACTAAACATGAAAATGGTTTTATCAAAAAATTTGTTTCTTCGGATAATGCCAGGCTCTCTAACGGTAAAACAGTATTTTCCGTCTCTTTCCATCTCCAGCGCCATGGTGCCCAACCCCCCACAGCGCCCCTCTTCCCTCTCCCTTCAAGGTCTTCCCTTTACGTTAACGAAAATTCATTGCCCCGTGCAGTCACTCTCTGGTATAGTAGCGGCAGGCCCGGTAATACTGCTGACCGCGCCTTCCGTGGCCATGCTGCAGCAGAGGCAGAAAACGGCTCAAGCACCATATGCAAACTTAAAGTAGGTACATCACGCCATGACATACAGCCGCTATCCCCATCTTTTCAGTGAACTCGACCTTGGCTTTACCAGACTGAAAAACAGGATCCTCATGGGATCGATGCATACCGGACTCGAGGAGGAGCGCGGAGGCTTTGCCAAGCTGGCGGCATTTTACAAAGAGCGTGTCGAAGGCGGTGTGGGCCTCATTGTCACCGGCGGCATCGCCCCAAATTTTCGCGGTCGGCTGGCCCCTTTTGGCTGTCAGCTCAGTTTTTTCTGGCAGACCGGCAAACACAAAGCCCTCACCGAGACGGTTCATGAAGCCGGCGGCAAGATCTGTCTACAGATACTCCATGCCGGTCGGTATGCCTACCATCCCTTCAGCGTC
>CAKZOA010000283.1 GCA_937132035.1 uncultured Desulfobulbaceae bacterium
CGGGCGGAGAATCATTCGAGCGGATTCGAAGAGCAGTTCCAGAGAAAGACCGTCGGCTGAAAGGGTGCCCGATTTGAGGGCCCCACCGCTTTTTAGACCATCAAACATTTCGGTACTGCTGACTTCAAGCAGGTCGCTTTTAATCTCTTTGATCCTGGCGCACAGATCATATGAGTCCATGTCGCCAATATGTGGCATGACAATGACAAGGTCAAAATCGCCTTTGCGAATTTCTTTTAGTGCTTCTGCACCCTTAGAGATCCAGGTAAGGCGAGGCGGTCTGCTAAGATTAAGACCACGGTATTCATGGATAATTCTTTCAGCGAGAGGCCCGTCTTCCTGCATGATGTAGGCGTCATAGGTACTCGAGACAAGCAGGATCTCCGCGATCCTTTTGGTCATGAGTTCATGGAAGGATTTAAAGGTGTATTTCTTTAGGGTGTTTTCCTGATCGGTGAAGTTATTTTTATCCATAATATCCTTACGCCTGGTCATTACGAGGAAAACGATATTGAAGATGGGGCATGAGCCTGTTTAAAGGTCAGCAAGCCCCATACTATAGAAAAGCAGCTAAACCAGTTTTTTTAGACAACGCCCTGGTCGATCATCGCTTCGGCAACTTTGACGAATCCTGCAATATTTGCCCCAACAACATAGTTGCCAGGAACATGATACTCCTCTGAAAAGGCCAGACATGTCGAATGGATATTGGTCATGATCCTTTTCAACTGAGCATCGACTTCCTCCCGGGTCCATTTAACCCTCATACTGTTTTGCGACATTTCCAGACCAGATACGGCAACACCGCCTGCATTGGCAGCTTTTCCAGGTCCATAGAGAAGCTTGTTTTCGAGAAAGATATCAACGCCCGCCTGTGTGGTTGGCATATTAGCACCTTCGCTTACCAGGTAAACTCCATTGTTTATAAGATTTTGAGCGTCTATATCGTTGATCTCATTTTCTGTTGCGCAAGGAAATGCACAATCGGCATTGTGGTCCCACAGAGGGTTATGGGCATCCCTGCCATCAGCTGGGGTGTAGACAGCTTCAGGGTACTTTTCGATGTATTCGGAGATTCTCCCCCTCTTGTAGTTTTTGAGAATCTTAACAAATTTCAGTTTTTCTTCGTTTATACCTGCTTCGTCAAAAATGTAGCCTCCTGAATCGGAGAGAGTTACGACCTTGCCGCCAAGCTCAAGAAGTTTTTCAGTAGCAAACTGAGCAACATTTCCAGAACCTGAAACCAGGCAGGTTTTTCCTTCAATTGAATCATCGCGGGTTTTAAGCATTTCATTGGCAAAATAAACAGCGCCGTAACCCGTAGCTTCAGGTCTAATTAAACTTCCACCCCAGTTGAGACTTTTACCTGTAAGTACTCCAGTAAACTCATTTTTAAGTTTTTTGTACATACCGAAAAGAAAACCGATTTCACGGCCGCCAACGCCAATATCACCAGCTGGAACATCAGTATTATGGCCAATGTGACGAAAAAGTTCTGCCATGAAGCTCTGACAAAAGCGCATGACTTCGACATCTGTTTTTCCTTTCGGGTCAAAATCGGATCCACCTTTCCCGGCACCAAGAGGCAGGGTGGTCAGTGCATTTTTAAAGGTTTGTTCAAACGCAAGAAATTTGAGAATAGAGAGGTTTACAGAGGGGTGAAACCTCAGGCCGCCTTTGTAAGGACCGAGGGCACTGTTCATCTCTATGCGAAAACCTCGGTTGACATGGGTTTGGCCCTGATCATCAACCCAGGGGACACGGAACATGATGACGCGTTCCGGCTCAACAATTCGCTCGACTATTTTAGCGTGGCGATAATGAGGATTTCTTTCCAGCACTGGTTCGATAGAATCGAGCACTTCTCCAACAGCCTGATGAAATTCTAACTCATGCGGGTCTCTGTCTAATACGACGTCCAAATTGCTGCCCATTGGCGTTCTCCTTGTGATTGTCTCATCTCATATTATCTACCGAAAGTGGCAGATTCACCAGCATTTGCTTCCCATATTGGAAGACTAATATTTCTGTACATTAAAGCAAGCATTGTGCCATGTTAATTTTGTGTGCAATAATTGTAGACAAAGTTTTATCATGCTGAAAATATTTGTAAAAAATTCAATATTGCAAAACATATGTTTTTGGTGGCTTTCAACGCCCAGCAATTGCATGGAATAAGTTTGACCATATCCTCAAATATTAGCAGTAAAGTGGTCAGGATATATGGTCATGCTTCATTGTATTGAAATTGAGCAAATCCTCAAGCGGAATTAAAATATTACAGGTTTGTGTAAATTATTAGGTATGGAAACCAATTTCTGGCCATTTGTATTGCAAATTGCTATACAGAAGTGAGATGGTGTCGTGGATATTTAGAGGTAGAAGCATATTGTTATGGTATAGAAAACATTCAGGGAGGAGACCATGGAAAAAAGAATACTGGTTCCTATAGCCGATGGGACTGAGATGGTTGAAGCATTGAGTATAGTGGATGTTTTCAGGAGAGCTGGTGCTGTGGTTGATTTAGCTTCAGTTGGCGATTTGGTAACCACTTCATCACATAATGTGAAAATTTCTGCTGATGTGCTTATTCAAGACTGCATCGATCGAAGTTACGATCTCATTGCTTTACCTGGGGGAATCCCAGGTGCTGAAAATCTGAGGAATTCATCAACACTGATCGAGATTCTACAAAAACATACAAAAGCGGAGAAACTCTATGGTGCAATTTGTGCTGCTCCTTCAGTAGTTTTGCAGCATCACGGTCTGCTCGAAGGAAGGAAAGCAACTGGGCACCCACTTTTTGTCGCCGATTTGAGTGACAGGGCTGACCCAGCCGAAAAGGTAGTCGTTGATGATAACTGCATTACCAGCAGGGGAGCAGGAACGGCGATTGATTTTTCTCTTGAACTGCTTGGGCTCGTTATGGGTGAGGAGAAGAAACAAGAGGTGGCCAATGGTATGGTGGTGGAACTTGATTGATAGTTAAAATTTTATGCCTGCACAATATCCTTCTATTTTCAACAATGTTATTGGCCCGATTATGCGGGGACCAAGCAGTTCCCACACTGCTGCCGCAGTAAGGATCGGAGTCCTCAGTAGGCAACTGCTGGGAGAAAATCCCGTTGAAGCAATTGTTACCTTCGATCCGAACGGTTCTCTTGCTACCACGTATCGAGGACAGGGCTCTGCCATGGGATTTGCTGCCGGATTATTAGGTAA
>CAKZOA010000284.1 GCA_937132035.1 uncultured Desulfobulbaceae bacterium
CTGTATTTCATCGAAGCCTTCCTGCTGTTCTGTCTGCTCTTCTACGGGCTGCTGCCGCGCCTCATATTACTGCTCGCAGGCTTTATCATGTACAGACGCAGCATGGAACGCTACCTGCGACAGAGAAAATTTTACGCGATCAGCAGACGCATGCTCACTCCTCTCGTCTCAACTCAGGCCGAACCGGAGGAAAACCGGCGCGACAACCGACCATCGACTGCCGAGACCCCCGAGAAACCGGCAGACAGTCAGCCGATATCCGTACGGGAAGCCCTGATACTGATTCCGGTGGACCTCTGCGATGACAACACCCTTGCTTCTTTGAAAGAATACCTTATGCCCCAGGGCTTCAGGGTCTCAAAGTCAAAAGCTATTTTCAGGAGCTATGAGGAGGACAGGTCTCTGCTCGAGGAGATGACCGATGTTGACAAGGCGGTAGTAGTGGTGTTCGAAGCCTGGATGGCGCCGATCAGAGAGCAGCTCTCGTTTCTGGAAAAACTGGCCTGCCGACTGCGACAGGAGGCTTCCCTGGGTATCTGCCTCGTCGGACGGCCCGGCCCTGACCGGCCGTTTGTCTCTCCCCAGCCACAAGAGTATCTTCTCTGGCGGCGGAAAATCGACGAATGCTGTACCGGCATCTCATTTTTAACCACGCCGGATTCGGCAGGAGCGAAAGAGCCATGATTCCCGAATTCGCCATACTCGGTCATCCCAACGAGGGAAAATCATCTGTGCTGTCAACGCTAACCGAAGACGATTCCGTCCGCATCAGCGCCGAACCGGGGGAAACGATAAAATGCAGAACCTTTCCGGTCATCATCGACAACCAGGAGATCATCCGCTTTACCGATACTCCAGGTTTTCAAAACCCGACGCGCATGCTCTCCGAAATGCAGAAATTCAGTGAAAGTTCCGAGGATCCGCTGCAGAGTTTCTACCGGCGCTACCATAACGACGACGATCTTCGCCACGACTGCGAGCTTCTACGCCCGCTTTTACGGGGGGCGGGAATACTCTACGTAGCCGACGGCTCCAGACCGCTGCGCCAGGTCGATCTGGCAGAGATGGAGGTTCTCCGGCTTACCGGCAAGCCCCGTATGGCCATTCTCAACTGCAAGAGAGGGGAAGAAGAGTTTTCACCGCAGTGGAAAGCTCAGTTCCGCAAACATTTCAACTCCAGCAGGGTCTTCAATGCCCACCGGGCAGACTACCGCCAGAGGATAAGGCTGCTCGAGGCCCTGAAATCCATAGAGCAAGACTGGCAGGAGGTGCTTGATTACGTCGTCACCACCTTCAAGGACGACTGGCGGAACCGCAATTACAGGACATCAGAGCTCATCAGCGAGCTGCTGACGGACTGCCTGCAGCTGAAAATGGAGAAAAACGTGGCGCCGGAAACCTCATTGGAGCCTGCCAAAAAGGAACTGTTCCACCGCTATAGCACCAAACTGGCCCACCTTGAAAACCTCTGTCACCGAGAGATGCGGAAAATATTCAAACACAATGTCTTCGACTACCGGCTGCCCTCCCATTCCATACTTCATCAGGATCTGTTCGCCGATGAGACCTGGCAGTTTCTCGGCCTGAGCAGAAGTCAGCTTGCCATTACCGGCGGCGCTGGAGGCGCTGCCCTCGCCGCCGGTCTCGATCTCGCCGCCGGCGGCGCCAGCCTCGGCCTGTTCACTTCCATAGGCGGGGCTCTCGGGGCTTTCGGAGCCGTCTACGGCAGCAGAAATATCGCCTCGAAAATCAAGGTGCTCGGCATCGGCACGGCCACCATCAAGCTTCAGATCGGGCCGAATACGAACCCGCAGTTCCCCTTTATTGTTCTCGACAGAGCCCTGCTCTACTACAGCCATATCACCACCTGGGCCCACGGTCGGCGGGACTATGACGCCTCTCTGTCTGAAAAATCGCCTCCGGTTTTGACCAGGTCCCTGCCCCGTACATCCCTGAAAACAATCGGCCACTATTTCAGGATGCTGCAGAAAAACGGTTCCGATGTTGCAGACGCCGAAGATACCTTTAAAAAACTGATTATGCGTCAGCTCAACGTTGTTTCAGGAGCAGAAGAATATGAAGACAACGATTTCCACTGAAAAACTCCCCATCAAACTCTGGCTCGACGATATCGACGAAGGTGCCCTGCAGCAGGCCAGAAACCTGGCCAACCTGCCCTTTGCCGTCCATCATGTGGCCGTGATGGCAGACGCCCATTTCGGCTACGGCATGCCCATAGGCGGAGTCCTGGCCACCGACGAGGTTATTATTCCCAACGCCGTCGGCGTCGATATCGGCTGCGGCGTCTGTGCCATGCGCACAAGCCTCGACGACATCGACCGGCAGACGCTTAAAGAGGTGCTGGGACGCATCCGAAGCGCCGTGCCCACCGGCTTCAAGCATCACCCGCGAAAATACAGCGAGCGGCTGATGCCGGCGAGCCCCCTGGGGTTCGAGGATTTCAAGGTCATCCCACAACAGTACGACAAGGCTCGGTCTCAGCTGGGAACGCTGGGGGGCGGCAATCATTTCATCGAAATCCAGCAAGGCGACGACCGGCGAATATGGATCATGGTCCACAGCGGCAGCCGCAACCTCGGCTACCAGGTGGCGGGGTATTACAATAAACTCGCCGACCGGTTGAACCGAAAATGGAAAAGCACCATCGATCCCAAATGGCAGCTCGCCTATCTTCCTCAGTCATCATCACAAGGACGACTCTATTTCGAAGAGATGCGCTATTGCGTCGACTTCGCCCTGAGCAACCGGCTTGCCATGATGGAAACCATAGCAGATATCGTCCGTTCCTGCATTACCACGATCGAATTCGAAGAACCTATCAATATCGCTCACAATTATGCGGCAAGGGAAAAACACTTCGGCCGGGATCTCATAATCCACCGCAAGGGGGCGACCAGGGCCCGCGACAAAGAAATGGGCATCATTCCCGGTTCGCAGGGAACGCCAAGCTTTATAATTCGAGGCAAGGGCAACAGCGAAAGCTTCTGTTCCTGCTCGCATGGCGCCGGCAGGGTTCTGGGAAGGAAGGCGGCTCAGAAGAGCCTGGATCTGCAGGAGGAAATAGCCCGTCTCGACGGCCAGAATATCCTCCATGATATCCGCAGCAAAAAGGACCTCGATGAGGCGGCCGGCGCCTACAAGGACATCCACACCGTCATCGCCAATCAAAATGATCTGGTTGAGGTCGTCACCCGGCTACAGCCCCTGGCAGTGGTCAAGGGCTGAGCGAAACGACACCGCCGGCTCAGACAACCTCAGGGAGCCAGCCGTTCGACCTTCCAGCCTGAATCTTCGGGAATATAGTGAAACCTGTCGTGCAGCCGGTTCTTCCTGCCCTGCCAGAATTCATATTCTTCGGGTACAACCTTATATCCTCCCCAGAAAGAGGGTAGAGGCACCTTGCCTTCGCCAATCTTTTTCTTCATCTCCGAAAATTTCTGCAGCAGCATCTGCCGTGATGTCAATGTATGGCTCTGACTGGAGACCCAGGCGGCAACCTGGCTGTCCTTGGGCCGCGACATGAAGTATTTGGCCGATTCGGCCGCCGATATCTTTTTGGCTTCGCCGTTTATCATTATCTGGCGCTCAAGCTCAAGCCAGACGAAGAGCAGACTGACCTTGGGATTTTTTTCGATCTCCCAGGCCTTCCTGCTTTCATAATTGGTGAAGAATACATAGCCGCTGCTGTCGTAGTATTTCAACAATACGGCGCGCTGACTGGGCCTGCCGCCGGTATCAACCGTAGCCAGGATCATAGCTGTGGGATCAGCGATAGCCGTCTGCCGTGCCTGCTCAAACCATAACGTAAACTGTTCAACAGGATCGGCGGCGAGTTCAGCACGCTGCAGACCGCCTCGTAAATACTCCCTGCGGAAGTGACTTATATCCACGTCTTTCTATTTGCTCCTCAACTCAATCTTGACAACCGTTTCCGCCTGCCGAACGTGACATCCCAAGACTACCAGGGCCGTGGGCCGGGAGTATGCGCACCCTGCCACCCGGCCCTGAAGCCGGGCATTCTCAGCTCACCCCTGATGGCCGCGACGACAAACCCGGGGAAAGGACACTTATCCCTCGACGACCTTGAGGCCTTCGAGGAGCCAATTATCAGTTTTTGAAGGCCTGGCCCACGTCCATTCTTCGGCAAACTTGACCGGCTCGGTCATCCATCCCGACACCAGTTCGCCACTTGATTCGTCAACGGTGTAATCGAGCAGGTTGGCGGTAAAAAGGACGGTGACGAAATCCTCGCCGCCATCACTACCGCCATTGACGATTTCCACCCGGCGAATGGCAATGGACTCCAATTTGTTGATATGCCCCTGCCGGCGCATCTCGTCGAAATGCTGCGCATACTCCTCCGCCAGCTGTCTGCCAAGCAGGTGTCTGTAGGAATCGAGATCCCGTCTCATCCAGCCGGCCTGCACCTGGAAAAAGACGTCGGAGGCGACTTCGAGAAAATGTTTTTCATCGAAGGAGGGGTCGCTCCGCCGTATTTCCATCAGCCCCTCTTCGACCGGAGTGGTTGAGGTGAACGGCTGACCTGAAGGCTCACTTTCCCGGACCTGCTCACCCTGCATGTTGAAGAAATTGCCGCCCTGGGGCGCTCCAGGTCCATAGGCGCCTACCCGGGATCGAGCTGTCATTTTCCTGTAGATGAAAAAAGCAACTCCAGCCAGAAGCAGGATGGGCAGCAGGCCGAAACCCTGCCCCGGTGCCCCGAACAACGAACCGAAAAGCATGGCTCCGAGTGCGCCTCCTAAAAGCCCGCCGGCCAGACCGCGGCTGAAGCCGCCCTTTTTCTGGGTCGTCTGGGAGGTACGATTCATACTCTGCTGAGCGGGCGCCGACTTCTGCACGGGCCGGGAGAACATTCGGCCGCCCATCCGCGACCGGGCATCGGCGTATTCTGCCGTCACGCCGGCTTCGAGAAAAAAGAAGGCCAGGAAGATAGCCAGAACAGGCGTAATTCTGCTGACGAAAGTAATCATATACTCCTCTTGGGTGGTGTTTTTGGGTAAGCGCCCCTGTTTTGCCGGCGCTGATTGTTCACGCAAACCGGCTCATACTATAAGGTATCTTCAGGCAACAGCAAGGACTAAACGGCTCTTCCGGCGAAAACCGGGACAACTCGGAATTTTCACACGTTGAGATGGTCTGCTGCCTATTTGGGATAATCCGGTTTACAGCCGGAGGCCGACGGTAAAGACAGCCCCTTTTCCCGGCCGGGAGCTGACTTCAATGGTGCCGTTGTGATTCTCCTTGATAATGAAGAAGGAGACGGAAAGACCGAGTCCAGTGCCTATACCGACCTCTTTGGTAGTGAAAAAGGGTTCGAAAATACGCTTGGTGGTTTTCTCATCCATGCCGATGCCGTTATCCTCGACCTCGATCTTACAAAAGCCGCCGGAGACATAGGTGCGCAGAGTAATCCTCGGCCTCAGGGCTTCGCCGTCGATGTCCCGCCCCTTCTGCTTGTTCTTCATGGCCTGGGCACCATTTTTGAGAAGATTGAAAAAGACCTGCTGCAGGGTGCTGCTGTCGCCGCGTACCTTCGGCAGCGCCTTGTCGTAGTCGCGAACAATCTCGATTCGCTTGAAATCAAATCGTTTTTTCAGGTCGTAATCATTGATAGCAAGCTCCACCGTCCTATCGAGCAGGGCATTAATATCACAGGGTGTATACAGGGAAACCGATTTTCTGCTAAATGACAGCATATTGTTGATAATACGTGAGGCCCGTTCGCCTGAAGACAGAATGGAACCGAGCATGGTATCTATCTGCCTTAGGTTGATGTAACAGCCAAGGCTTTCCATGGACAGCTCACAGTGTTTGGCGGCCTCGGTATTTTTGGGCAGTTCCGGCAAAAGCCGGTTTTGAATGACCTGAACGCTCTGCATAATGCCGGCGAGTGGATTGTTGATCTCATGGGCCATGCCGGCTGCCAATCCGCCGACGGACATCATCTTTTCCGTCTGCACCATAGCCTCCTCGAGCCGAGCCCGTTCTGTAACATCGTCGATCCTGATGACGGCGCCTTTACTGCCGGTGGCCAGCAAGGGATAGGCGGCGATATCGAACAATCCCTGATGATCTCCGAGCACAAGTTCCAGTCGCTGGCGGAAGAAGCGTTTATTTCTGCCAACGGTGTCATCTATCTCCTCAAGAACAGTATCAAAACAGGGCATGAGCGAAGCAAGCGGCCGACGCAGGGCGTTTTTTCTGGAGATGCCGACGGTTTTTTCAGCTTCACTGTTCCACTGGGTCACCTGACATTGGGCGTCGATACTCAACAGTATCGACGGCATGGAATCGACAACATTATCGAGATACTCCCTGAGTCTGCGGAGCTCCTCTTCGGAGCGTCGTCTCTCTTCTATTTCAGTGTTGAGTACGGCTATCTTTTCCTGGACGGCATCGCGCATGTGCGCGAAGCTGCGGGCGAGACTGCCGATCTCGTCTTTCCTGGCGGTGTCGAGGCTGACATTGAAATCCCCCTGTTCAATCCTGCCACAACTCCGACTCAGGCGATAGATTGGTCTGGTAATCAGAATGTTGATCACAAAGATCAGCACAGCGGTGACCAGCAGCAGCAGGATCACCAGACGCAGACCAAGGTAGCTGACACTTTCCACCAACAAAGGCCTGGTATAGGCATCGGTCACAAACACCCTGACAATGCCCAGCTGTTTGCCGGCAAAAGTGATTGGTAGATCAGCACTCATATGAGCCCGTAGTTCCGACGGCTCGGTTCCGGAAACAATATGCCATTGCTCGTCGCGGCTCATTGCCACCACGAAGGTATCGAGAAGGTTGTCTTTTACCGTCACGGCATAGACGTTTCGATCCTGCATCTCCGTTGCGACGATGCTGGCTGTCATTTCCCTGTCGATATTCCACAGGGGCATTGCCAGCGAATGGGCAAGCCGTCCCGCCACCTTTTTGACGGTATCGTCAAGCTGGCTGTCGATTTTCTGGCCGCTCAAGTATACCTCCAAGAGGCCTAATAGCAGAATACTGAAGCAGACGACAAGGCTTACGGCAAACGAGATTTTCAACGACAGGGAAGATTTCATTGTCCTCACTTCAGGAAACTGCAGCAAGCCGGCAAAAGAGAGGTGGCCAGCAGCAGGCCTCTCATCCGTCCAGAGTCTTTCTCACCACATCGGCGAGCATGCTCATACTTAAAGGCTTCATCACCACCTCGCGGATACCGGCACTTCTGACTTTTTCCATGTCCATGGTTGCTGAGTAACCGGTGCAGAGTATGACCGGCAGGTCGGGACGAATCTTCAACACCCCTCCAACCAGTTCCAGTCCATTCATCTCCGGCATGGTCTGATCGCTTATCAGCAGATCAAAATCGGCCGGTGACCTGGAAAAATCGGCCAACGCCTCTGTGCTGCTTGAATACACCCGCACCCGATAGCCCAGACTTTCAAGAATTTCTCCAGCCATTTCGGCCAGGATGCGTTCGTCGTCGACCAGAAGTATGCATTCCGTGCCTTCTGGCAGGTTGGACAGCGGAACGGGAGTGGAACTCTCCCTGTCGCTGTTCACCGATGGAAAGAAGAGGTGAAAGGTGCTGCCCACACCGAGCTCGCTCTCAACCTGGATGATGCCGCCGCTGGCTCGGACAATGGTATGGACCATGGCCAGTCCCAGGCCCGTGCCCTCGCCTTTCTCCTTAGTTGTATAGTAGGGATCAAAAATCCGCTCGAGATCCTCCTGGCATATACCGGCGCCGTTATCGGCAATGGTCAACTCCAGCCAGTTATCGATATCGGCTGCCTGAATCTCTGCCGGGGCTCTCTCCTTCTCAACCTTGGTGAAACCGATGAAAAGCCTGCCATCTTGACCGCCCATGGCGTGCACGGCATTGGTACAAAGATTCATGAGTACCTGATATATCCTGGTCGGATCGGTGACAACCTTACCCAGGCCATCGGCCAGATCGGTGTCAATGGCAATCGAGGAAGGAATGGTGGCCCGCAGCAGCTTGAGTGCCTCCTTCATGATTGGCACGACATCGACGGCATCCTCCTGGAACTCCTCGGTTCTGCTGAAAGCCAGAATCTGGGCGACGAGATCCTTGGCCCTGTTGCCGGCGCTTTTGACCTGCTCAAGGTTCTGCCTGACGATATCACTGCAGGTATCGGAGAAGAGACTCAGGTCGGTATAGCCAATTATGGCGGCAAGTATATTATTGAAATCGTGGGCTATGCCACCGGCGAGCGTACCTATGGCCTCCATTTTCTGGGCTTGGCGTAAACGCTCCTCGCTGCTTTTCAGGGCCCTGGAAATACCTGCCATCTTCAACGCCTCGCCGGTATAGGAGGCAAGTATCCTGCCGATGTCCCGGTCCTGGGATGTAAAAGGCGACTTCTTTTTGGAGTGCAGAGATATAATGGCCGTAATCTCCTCTTCATCATCGAGAATGGGAAAAACAAGCAGTGAATTATGGCGATACTCCTGCCAGCCGCTCGGCACCACCGATCCTTCGCTTTCGATATCATGAGCCAAAAGAGGCTCTTTGCTCTCCATGACCCGCTTGAAAACGCTTCCCTTCTCCAGGGGAAAAGATATTATTTCAGCGACTTGACCGTGATCGAGAGAGGCTATATGCCCTAATCCCTCGCTGGTAACCTGGTAGATGCTGCCGCCGGTCGCCTCCATGTGCTTGCCGAATTCCCCCAGCAGCAAGGCTCCCGACTCCTCAATAACACCACAGCCCAGCAGCTTTTTCATGCTGACGACAACATCTCTGAGACGGATGTTAATGTCGCCTAGCTCCTGTGTTTTGCGACGTACCAGCTCTTCAAGATGCACTTGGTAATTCCTGTTTTCGGCTATAAGATCGGCACGTTCCAGGCATTTTTCAATGGCGTGTCGGAGAATAGTCAGATCGGAGACAGGTTTGAGCAGATAGTCCCAGGCTCCCCGCCGCAGCGCTTCGACGACATCGCTGATTTCACCGGTTCCGGAAACGACGATGACGGGCAACCCGGCAAAGTCCTTCTCCACCTCCGCCAGCACCGCCAGGCCGTCGACATCGGGCATACGCAGATCCACCAACACCAGATCGACCTTCTCCTTTTCCAGGATCTCCAGGCCGGCAGCACCGTTTTCAGCGGTCAGAACGGTATAGTTGTAGTCTTCGAGATAGGCACGGAAGGTTTCACGAATTATCGGTTCGTCATCGATCGTCAGAATCACCCGCTCATTTTCCTGCACCATCACCGCTTCTCCGAAAACCCTGTACTTACCAAGTTCTTCCACACGATCAAGTCATCGGCCACCTCGTGTATCTCTTGCAGGGCACACTTCAAAGCTGACTCTGCAAACGCTGTTGCGCTGTTTTTCCGGGGTGGGTATTTCCTTCTTGTATAGGTATGCATGGCTTAGTATATATTTTTCAGTAATTTATTGTCAATCATATCATCTTCTCATCTCTTCAGTGGCCAGCCGATGCTCCTTATATATCCCCCCATAGCCAAACCCTCGGAACCGCCGGCGGGCATCACCCAACTGGCCGCATCCCTGCTTGCGCACAACCACCCCTGCAATGTTGTCGATTTCAACATTGAAGCACAGCTCGATCTCATTGCCCTTGAGCCGGAATACAATGACAACTGGACAAGACGAGCCTATCGCAACCGAAGGGCAAACCTTAGAGAAATCCGTTCCCAGAGCCTCTACACCTCCTTTGCCCGCTACCAGAAGTGCGTCCTGGAACTTAACAGGCTCATGGAGATAAGGGGTGGCAGAACCATCACCGCTTCTCTGGCAAACTATCAGGACACCAGCCTTTCGCCCCTGAAAAGTGACGACCTCATGACCATGGCCCGCTTTCCGCAGCGTTGCCTCTTCGCCTCGTTTTTCAGAAAACGTCTGCCGCATCTGCTGGCCGATCCTTCGGACTTTATCGGCATATCCATCAACTACCTCAGCCAGGCCCTGAGCAGCTTCGCCCTCATCGGCCTTATCAGACAGCTTGCCCCTGAGAAGAAAATAATCGTCGGCGGCGGCCTCGTGACATCATGGATGCGCAGCCCACACTGGCGCAATCCCTTCAGCGGACTCATCGATTACTGCATTGACGGTTGCGGCGTTGCGCCGCTGCTGAAACTGTTTGAAGACACAGAAACCAGACAGGTGCCTCCGCGCCTGGATCTGATGCCTCTGGACAGCTATCTCGCCCCGGGCAGGATTCTGCCCTACAACACCTCCAGCGGCTGTTTCTGGAACAAATGCAGTTTTTGTCCGGAACGTGCGGAAAAGACCCCCTACAGCCGTAAAAACCCGGCCAGGGTTATGCAGGAAATCGGCATGCTACGCAGAGACACTGCTCCCGTCCTCATCCACTTGCTCGACAACGCCGTCAGCCCTTCACTGCTCGAGGATTTTTCAGAAGAGATGCCGACTACCCCCTGGTACGGCTTCGTCAGAGTCACCGGCCATTTGCAGAACCTTGATTACTGCAGACAGTTGAAAAAATCCGGATGTCTAATGCTGAAGCTCGGCATCGAATCAGGTGACCAGGGCGTTCTCGATCGTCTGGAAAAAGGAATAGACCTGGCGCTGGTGGTAAAGGCACTGGAAAATCTCCATCGAGCAGGCATCGCCACCTATGTCTACCTGCTCTTCGGTACTCCTGCGGAAGGCAGAAAAGAGGCGGAAAGAACACTGGAATTCACAATAAAGCATCACCGCCTCATCACCTTTCTCAATCTTGCCATCTTCAACATGCCACTCAACAGTCCCGAACGGCAGGATCTGCAGACTTCCGATTTTTATAGCGGAGATCTCAGCCTCTATACCGATTTCAGCCACCCCCGAGGCTGGAACCGCCGACAGGTGCGATCTTTTCTCGACAGGGAATTCAAGAAAAAACCAGAGATTGCAACCATTCTCAACCGTGATCCGCCATTGTTTACTTCCAATCACGCTCCATTTTTCTGTAAAGATATTGGGTTGTTCGGGGAATCATAGATGACGATGCGGGTATTGCTAACGCCCGGTGGAATTTTTTTTATCCCTTCTGTTTTCGACCTGACGAGTATACAATGAAGGTGGCCATATCCCTTTTATGCAGCAACGACGGCCTGCGCGAAACGGCTCTTACTGCCACAGCCGGTTCTCAACACGCTGTGGAAGCGGTCACCGCCAGGCGGGAAATGCGCCAGGATGTTCTACCCCCAACCACATTGAAAGGAGGATTACCATGTCTGAGAGTGTCTACAAAATTATCGAAATGGTCGGATCGAGCCCCGTCTCCTGGGAGGAAGCCGCCCAGAACGCTATAAAATCTGCTGGCCTGAGCCTCAGGGACCTGCGCGTTGCCGAAGTCAAGACCATGGATATCGTCATCGAGGACGGCAAGGGTATCGTCTACCGCAGCAAAATAAAACTCTCCTTCAAGATTGTCTCCGAGTAGGACCTGAAAAAAAGAGAGAGGAGCCTTCTTTGGCAAGGGTGGTGCTGCCGCAATGTGATCCGGCAGCACCACTGAAGAAGGGGTACCGCCGAACATGGCACATCCCGAAAATCAGAACCTCATGCCCGACAAAATTTGTTGGCCCATGCAGCATGAATCAGACGCTGGCCTCCTGCCTACATCGGCCAGGGCTTTTCCTTCCCGCCGAGAACATGCATATGCACATGAAAGACCACCTGTCCTGACTTAGCACCGTTGTTGAAGATAACCCGGTAGCTGTCTTCCACTCCCTGCTCTTTTGCCAAATCGGCGCCAATGCGCAGCAATTTTCCGGCAATCTGCTCATCGGCTTCTACTATATCCACCGGCCGGGAAATATGCTTTTTGGGAATGACCAGAAAATGGACCGGCGCCTGCGGCGAGATATCCCAAAACGCAAGCACATCGTCATCTTCGTAGAGTTTATCGGCAGGAATCTCGCCGGCAATAATCTTACAAAAAATACACTCTTCACTCATAAAAGGCTCTCCTTAGGATTCTGAATTTCCTGCTCCTTATACCATCTGCTCTCAAGCCCGTTCTCTTTTGAGACACCGGCAGGGCTACTGCCTAGCCCGCTTTTTGCTCTCGATGAGCTCGCTGTGGCTGAGCCGGAGAAGATTGGCCAGTTTGTGGGCAAAATGGTCCTCATGGGCCTCGAGACGACCGTCGGTAAGAATAATCCGCCATACCGACTCCATCACCTCCAGCTTCTGCTCTTTGCTGTAGGCGTTGTTCATGTATCGTGTGAATTGAAAGATATCAACGGCATCATCCCGCCGCACGTAGCCTTCGGATATCAGCTCATCCATCTCTGCTCGAGAGGCGCCAAAATGCGCCGTCAAGGTCTCGACAACATGTTCTTTTTCCTCGGCGGTGCATTCACCGTCGGCATGCGCTGCCTCCAGCAGCAAGACGCATAGAGCGATGTCGGCTCCGACTGTGTCTTTGGCAGCGGGTTGCGCTTCTTCTCCGGCCATCAGTCGTTTAAACATTCCAATCATTTCTCCTCCTCCCGGTTCAACGGGCTCTTCGCCACAGTTGGAAAAAGACTTACACCTCTGCCAACAGATTCTCGATTTTCTGCGCCAGCTTCTCTTGTCGCAGACGGCTGAAACTGCTCTGCAGTGAACGCAGAACGGCAGCAATCACCGCTACTTTGGCAGCCTTGGAAAGTAGTTGTACCTCGATGGTCTTGATATCGATAACCATGGCCTCCAGGTCCTCGAATCCCATCTCCACCTCCGCCACCGTCGTACGGATCTCCGCTATGACCATATCGAGAATTCCGCGATCATATTCATTCAGCACCTCCTCCCCGCTCAGTTTCTCTACCTCTCCGGGACCGCCGGCGGCCACCATGCCTTTGTCCCTCAGTGCCGCAAGCCCTTTTTCGGTAAGGCTTATCCCACCTGCCAGTGTCCGCAGTTCGACCAGCTCTGCCATCATCAGGTCCTGGGCCAGCGCACCGGCAGCGTCTTTATCAAGACCGAGGGCCTCTCCAACCGTATGCATCGACAACTGGCCTTCCAGATCTCCTTCGGTCTGTTGATAGAGTTCATACAGAAAGGCTCCAGCCGTTTCCTCATCCAGACTCATAAACGCTCCACAGTAAATGATTGACAGTGTCGGTGGCGTCCTTAGCGGCGCAACTGCCGGTTATTGAAGAGTTTGCGTATTTTCGCAATCCTTCTGGCGTTGACGCCGAAATCGTAATAGCCCAGGCGTGAGGCCGAGCGCACATGGATAACCGATTCGCCAGACGGCAGATAGAATTCGACGTCGTCAACAAAACCAAAGACTTTCGAGGTGAATTCCGCCCACAGATACTCCTCCTGCTGTTGACGCACCGAAGCTCCTTCCATCATGCTGAGCACCGCCAGCAGATCATCCATGGCCTCGGACCTGCTGCCGTCATAGTCGAGCGGTGCAACCTCGCGTCCGGGTTTTCCGCCCATGCTGGTGACGCAATTGGGCGAAGAGGGACACGGAGGCAACTGGCCGCCTTTCAGCCCTTTTTGCGCCGGAGGTTTTGCCGAACAGCCGCTGCCGAGAATCATGCTTGCCAAAACCAGTTGTAAAAAAAAGACAGGGAGTTGCCTGACACCTTTTGCTCTCTGACAAAGAGTGTACCTCCACCAGGAAGAGAGCCGTTCACATGTCGTTGTCGCTGCCATAACCGCCTCTCAACAGAGCTTGGCCCCAAGCGGCACCTCCCGCTCGGGAATGCAGAGAACAACCTCGCCATTGTCAGTGGTAAAGCCGGTGACCAGACACTCCGACATCAGTGGACCTATCTGTTTTTTGGGGAAATTCACCACCCCGACGACCTGCTTTCCCACAAGTTCCTCCGGAGTATACAGCCCCGTTATCTGGACGCTCGATTTTCTCACTCCAATTTCCTCACCGAAATCGACCCGGAGGACATAGGCCGGCTTACGGGCCTCGGCAAAAACCGTGGCCTCCACAACCCGGCCGACGCGAAGCTCAACCTTTTCGAAATCCTGCCACGATATCTCATTCATATACGTTCACCCCGACGGAATTGTTATCCCTGCTCGGCTGCCTGCAGGCAGCCAAGCAGCCTTACCCTCTGCACAGCCTGCCGAAAAAGTCGGCAACCGTACGGATTCCTTTCTCCAATTGCATAAGACTGAATTTCTCGTTGGGACCGTGCGGACCGTCACCGGGAAGACCAAACCCCATGAGCACCACGGGCATGCCGAGCACTTCATCGAAAAGGGCGGCAATGGGAATCGAACCGCCCTCACGCATATATACCGGCCGGACACCATAGGTGTTGACTATAGCCGCGGCCGCCGCCTGGACATATTCATTTTCCGGGGAAACAAAGAGTCCCTTTCCTCCATGGAGCTTGACGATATCCACATCATAGCCCATGGGGATGTTCTGCCTCACCGCTTCGGCAAAGGCGGGGAAGATAGACTCCGGAGCCATGGCTGCCGGCAGCCGCATGCTGATCTTGGCCAGGGCTTCGGCAGCAATGACCGTTTTTGCTCCCTCTCCGGTAAAACCGCCGCGAATGCCATGGACCTCCAGGGTCGGCCTGACTCCCAGCCGCTCCTGCACCGGCAAATCATTTTCTCCCACCAGCTGCGACACTTCCATTTCAGCCAGAAGCCTTTCCTCCAACTCCTGCCGGTGTCCTTTCCAGAAGACCATCTCCTCCTCGGAGACATCCGTTGGACTATCATAGACTCCTTGAACATGTATCCTGCCGTCCTCGCCTTTCAGCCTGGCAACGAGCAGACAGAGAGCGTGCACAGGATTGGGAGCCACCCCGC
>CAKZOA010000285.1 GCA_937132035.1 uncultured Desulfobulbaceae bacterium
CTCGCCAGGCATCAGAGCCTGCGCTATTCCATTTTTCATGCCCTTATTTTTTATGGCAAGGCCTCGCGCATGGAGGCGGAGAACCGTGCCTACGTCGAGAAAGTTATCGATTTTATGGAACTCGAGCCGTATCGCAAAAGCAGGGTCGGCAACCTGAGCTATGGTGTGCAGAAGCGGGTTGAGGTCGCCAGGGCCTTGACGCTTGCCCCGCAGCTGCTTCTGCTCGACGAGCCCATGGCGGGCATGAATATCGAGGAGAAGGAGGATATTGTCCGTTTTATCATCGACTTGAAAATGGAATGGGATATTACGGTTGTACTGGTCGAACACGATCTCGGGGTGGTAATGGATATTTCCGACCAGGTGTATGTACTTGATTTTGGAGAGTTAATCGGCTCGGGAAATCCCGAGGAGGTCGCGGCCGATACCAGAGTCATCGAGGCCTACATAGGCGAAGAGCACACATAGCATGGACGACAGAAAACATCTGCTTACCTTGAGCATCCCACAGCTTCTGCGCTGGCGGGTCGCCAAAACCGGCGACAAAATCGCCCTGCGGGAAAAGGATTACGGCTGCTGGAACAGTTACAGCTGGAATGAGTATTACGATTTCGTTCGCAAAACCGGTCTTGGCTTGAGGCAGATCGGCTTTGGCAAAGGAGAGAAGGTTGCCGTTATCAGCGACAATATCCCCGAGACCCTCTTCGTCGCCCTCGGGGCTCAGGCAGTAGGTGGCCTTTCCGCAGCCATTTATCAGACCAGTCTGCCCCAGGAGATCGCCGATATCCTCAACTATCTCGGCATCTCCATAGTCTTCTGCAATGATCAGGAGCAGGTTGATAAAGTCACCGATGTGCGGGAGAGCATTACCGCAGTGAAAAAAGTCATCTATGAAGATTCGCGGGGCATGCGGGGCTACCGTGGTGACGACTGGTACATCTCCATTGACGAAATCTATGATCTGGGCGAAGAGCTCCATCGCCGCCAGCCGGAGCTCTTCGACACACTGGTCGACGCCGGCGCCGCCGATGATGTCTGTCATTTCTGTCTAACTTCGGGAACCACCGGCCTGCCCAAAGGGGCGATGCTCACCCACCGTAATTATATCAACATGGGGCTGCAGCTCACTGAAGTCGATCCCCTTGAAGAGACCGATGAATACGTCTCATTTCTGCCCTTTGCCTGGATCGGTGAGCAGATGAACTCTTTCGGCGTCGCCATGGCCACCGGCATCGCCATCAATTTTCCCGAGTCGGTGGAAACCAGCATGGACGACCTCAAGGAAATCGGCCCCCATTTCATGTTCGGGGCGCCGCGTATCTACGAGACCATCCGCTCGCAGATCTGGCTGAAGATAGACGAATCCTACTGGCTCAATCGGCTGATCTATACGTATTTTATGAAAATCGGTGAAAGGGCGGCCGGCTATCGCATGTCCGGCAAGACGCTGCCCGTCGGCCTGCGTTTTCAGGCCTGGCTCGGCAAACAGATGATCTACAGACCGCTGGTCAATCAGATTGGTTTTCTCCGCCTGCGCCGGGCCTATACCGGAGGCGCCGCCCTGGGTCCGGAGCTGTTCACCTTCTATCAGGCAATTGGCGTCAATCTCAAGCAGATTTACGGGCAGACGGAAATCGTCGGCATTGCCTATATGCACCGTGACGGCGACGTCAGGCCCGATACTGTTGGCAAGCCGCTGCCGGCAACCGAATGCCGGATCTCGGAAGATGGCGAGATCCTTTCGCGGTCGGCCTCGGTCACCCCGGGGTACTACAATCTTCCGGAGAAGACCGAGGAGTTGCTGGCCGGGGGCTGGCTTCATTCCGGTGACGCCGGGTATATCGATGACAACGGTCATCTGGTGGTTATCGACCGTATCTCCGATGTCATGCATACCGCTGCCGGGGAGATGTTCAGCCCCATGTTTCTGGAAAATCGTTTGAAGTTCAGCCCCTACATCAAGGAGGCCGTCATTTTCGGTGATGGACGGGAATACGTCGCAGCACTGATCAACGTCGATCCCATCGTCGTCGGCAAGTGGGCCGAAGACAGAGGATTGTCGTTTTCCACCTATATGGAGTTATCCGGTCTTAAAGAAGTAGCCTCGCTGATCAAGGGTGAAGTGGCCTCGATCAATTCCTCGGCCGAGCAGCCTCATTTTCGTATCCATCGTTTCGCGTTGCTCTACAAGCTTCTCGACATGGACGACGGCGAGCTGACGAAAACGGGGAAAATCAGGCGCAAATACGTCCGCGAGAAATACGAAGATCTCTATGAGGCGCTCTACGACAGCGGCGTTGATCAAAAGGATGTCGAAGCCTTCTATCAGTACCAGGACGGTCAGACGAGCACGGTGACCACAACTCTTCATTTCCACACCATGGATAGGCCATGAGCTATTTTTTTCAGCTGGTAGTCAGCGGTGTCGTTGTCGGTTCGATTTATGCCTTGTCGGCACTTGGCTTCGTGTTGATCTATAAATCAAGCCGCGTACTCAATATAGCCCACGGGCAACTCATAGCTGCCGGGGCCTTCATCACCTATGCTCTGACGGTCTGGGTGGGTATACCCATCTATGTCTCTTTTCCCCTGAGTATGCTCGCCACCTTTTTCCTGGCCATGAGTGTCGAGCGGATTTTTCTCCGACGTCTTATAGGGGAGCCGATTATTTCGGTGATCATGGTGACCATCGGCCTGATGTCTATTCTCGACGGGCTGATCTATCTGACCCCCTTCGGTACGGAAAATTTCTCGTTTCCGGTGTTTCTGCCCAGCGACCCCATCTCTCTAGGCGGTGTGTCCATTTCCTGGACCCAGCTGGTGGGGGTGATCATTACTTTTCTGCTGATTGGCGCCTTTTCCTGGTTTTTCAAAAAGTCGACGGTGGGCATTTCCATGCGCGCGGTCTCCGATGACCAGCTGGCCTCCATGTCCATCGGCATCTCGGTTCCCCGGGTTTTCGGTCTGGCCTGGGCCATGGCCGGGCTCAGCGCTGCTGCCGCCGGGGGCATTATCGGCAATATCACCGGATTGAATTTCGATACCCTACATGCTTTCGGTATAGTCGTCTTTCCGGTGGTTATTCTCGGAGGGCTCGACTCGATTCTCGGGGCCGTGGTTGCCGGCATCATCATGGGATTGATCCAGCAGTTTGCCAGCGGCTATCTCGACGGCAACTGGGGGCTTAACGGTACCGGCCAGGTGCTGCCCTATATCATTCTGCTCGTTATCCTCCTGTTCAAGCCCCACGGCTTGTTCGGCATACACGAAATCGAACGGGTGTAACTATGTCATCGAACCGCTGGCTGGCCACAGGCAACTACTTCACCTCCTACCAGCAGGAGCAGAGAATTTTCTTCACCACCCTCGACAGATCGGCGATGGGGCTCTTTCTTCTTCTGCTTTTTGTCTGGCCCCTTTTCTTCGAGGTGGGCAATAAGTACATGTTCGTCATCGACAACATTCTGGTGGCGGTTATCGCCGTCATAGGTCTCAATCTGGTCACCGGTTTCGCCGGTCTGATATCCATCGGTCATGCCGCCTTTGTCGGCATCGGCGCCTATACCGTCGCCTCCTTCGCCACGGTTTTAGGTGACAGGCACATGCTCATCACCCATGCCTGGCCGCTTTTGATCGTTCTCTCCGGATGCATGGGCGCACTTTTCGGGGCGCTGGTCGGGCTGCCGGCCCTGCGTCTCAAGCATCTCTATCTGGCCATCGCCACTTTGTCGTTTCAGATGATATTCCAGTGGGTCATCAACTTTATGGATTTCTTCAACCAGGGGCAGACCATTGCCGTGGGCAGGGTCTATTTTATCACCGGCAGGGTAGAACGCTCCGAGCACTATCTCTTCTGGTACTACGTGATACTGGTGCTCATCGTTTGTATCGCCTTCGGAGTCCGCAATCTGCTGCGTACCCGTTACGGGCGCTGTCTTATCGCCGTGCGCGACAACGATCGGGCGGCGGATGCCATGGGAATGCACCCCGGCTTCACCAAGGTCTATGCCTTCGCTCTCGCCGGATTCTGTGCCGGTGTTGCCGGTGCACTGCACGCCTATCTCTACCGCGGTGCCGGCATCGATTCCTTTACACTGCACCATTCCATCAACTATCTGGCCATGGCCATCGTTGGTGGCCTCGGTACCCTCCACGGGGCTTTCTGGGGACCGCTGGCCATCAAGGTGCTCGATCTGCAGATGGAGAGGTTGTCGGAATGGGCCGGCACCTACTTGACTGCAGCCACCAATCTGACTACGGCCCTGAGACCCTTGAGTTTCGGCCTGGTCATCGTTCTGTTCCTGATGTTCGAGCCGCGGGGCATTGCCAACTGGTGGCGTATTGTCCGCTCCTACGTCAAACTGTGGCCGTTTAGATACTAACGCCGGTAAACGGTAAGTAAGTACCTTGGATGCATATCCAGCTTAACAATTTCAGATGCAGTTCTCCTTTTGTTATTTTTGATAGCAGAAGTTAAGGAGTAAGGTACTAAAGGGACAGAAAGGAGGATTACAACCCGGATGGTTGATAACCCCCGGGCTGAAGAACGACAGGGATTTCAGAGAAGGACGGGACAGGGAGTATCCCGTGTATTCATTGAAGTGACGGCGGTGCCGCCAAGCTGGTTTGGGGGACGCGTTGCTTGAGGGCAACTACAGTTAAGGAGGAGACATGAAAATGAAAAAGAGCATACGGTGGATGGTGATGTTGGCGATGGGGCTCATGCTTGTATCCGGCCAGGCTGTTGCCGGGGAGGTTTATAAAATCGGTCTTTCCCTGGCGATTACCGGACCGACATCCGATGCCGGCAATCCTTATGCCAAAGGGGTGGAGGATTATTTCAATTATGTCAACGACACCAAAATGCTGGGCGAAGACAAAATTGACTGCACCATCCGTGACGATCAGTACAAAAACGATGTTACCAAACGAAATTTCGAGGAATTTCTCGACATGGGCATCGTTTTCTATCTGAATTATTCCACCGGTTCGACCCTGGCTTTGAAGCGCGACTTTGAAGAGGAGCAGATGCCGGTTATTCCGGCCTCCTTCCATGCCGGCAACCTGGAAAATTCCAATTACATCTTTCTGCCCATCGCCTCCTATTCGGCCCAGGCCATAGGCCTTGCCGAATATATTGTCTCGCACCACAGCGGCGGCGCCAAACCGAAGGTGGCGATGTTCATCCACCCCTCCGCCTTTGGCCGCGGTCCGGTCGACGATGTCAAAAAAGCGATGGAGGCGGGACTGGCCATAGATATCATTGAAGTGGTTGAACACGGTAAGAATCTTGACAATACCGCCATGCTCAAGCGTCTGAAGAGCAAAGGTGTTGAGTATATCATCAGCCATACCGTTCAGTCGCCGGTGGCCACCATGCTCAAGGATGCGGCAAGTCTCGATCTGATCGCCGGATCCTTTGGCCAAAAGGATAAATTCACCTTTCTCGGGGCCCATTATACCGGCGGCAATGATCTCGTGGCCCTGGCCGGGCCTTCGGCGGAAAATTTTTACTGGACCACATCCTATATCGTCACCAGCGAACCAGGGGAAGGGGCCGAGATGCAGGTGGCCCTGGCAGAAAGGTACGGTCGCGACGAAAAGGCGGCAAATTCACACAACTACGCCAATGGCATGATGGTGGCCCAGGTGGCCGCGGAACTCATCAAAAGGGCCAAGGAAAAGGGCAAGGAAATCAATCCGGAGACCCTCTATGAGGAAATCCTGGCCATGAATGGTGACAAGGCCTTTGATCCCAAGACGACCGTCGGGCCGGTGACCTTTTCCAAAACCGATCATATGGGAGTCGATACCCTGCAGCTCTATGTGGTTGAGAACGGGAAGTTCAAGTCGGCCGGTGAACCGTTCATCCCCGAATATACCGCCAAGATATCACAATAACAGCGGCAACGAGGCGGCCGCCGTTTCCGGCATTGACGGCGGCCGCCATTTTTTCCATAAAAGATGGATACGACAGTGAAACAACTGGAAGTTAATAATATAGAGGTCGTCTACAATGATATAGTCCAGGTCCTCAGGGGGGTCAGTCTTAGTGTCGCCGAAGGTGGCATAGTGGCGCTTCTAGGAACCAACGGTGCCGGTAAAACGACGACCCTGCGGGCGATCAGCGGTCTGCTCAAGCCGGAAAACGGCTACATACGCGAGGGGTATATCAAATTCAATGGCGAGAGCATCACCAATTTTCTCGGCACCCATGTGGTCAAGCTGGGAGCAGTGATGGTGCCCGAGGGCAGAAGGGTCTTCAAGCATCTGACCGTTGATGAGAATATACGGGTAGGCTCCATAACCCGCAGGGATGGTGCGCAGAAGATCAAGGAAGATCATGAACTGATGTATGCCCATTTTCCCCGACTGGCCAATATCACCAACCGCATGGCCGGTTATTGTTCCGGGGGCGAACAGCAGATGATAGCCATCGCCAGGGCCTTAATGGCGGCGCCGAAAATGCTGATGCTCGACGAACCGTCGCTGGGATTGGCACCGCTGCTGGTGAAAGAAATCTTTGAGAACATCCAGCTGATCAATAAAGAGCTGAACACCACCATACTGGTGGTCGAACAAAACGCCAAGACCGCTCTGGCCATAGCCGATTACGCCTATATCATGGAATCGGGCAGGATCGTCCTCGAGGGAAGCTCCAGGGAATTGCAGCAAAACCCCGATGTCAAAGAATTCTATATGGGCATCACCCGGGGCGGGGCCAGGAAATCCTTCAAGGAAGTTAAATCCTACAAGAGAAGGAAACGTTGGATGTAGATTTTTTTTCAAGCGGTTGACGACAGGAGACAACGATGAAATTTTTAGTGGGCTATAACGGCTCGGAGGTGTCGAAGGCGGCACTTTCCCTGGCCAGAACCTATGCCGACCTTTTTGGGGCCCAGGTGCTGGTAATTACTTCCCTGGTTGGCGGGAGCGGTGAAAAACCCGACGAGATAGGCAAGGCCAGAAGCGATCTCAAATATGCCGAAGACTATTTTAAGGAAAAAAATATACCCTGCGAGACATATCAGCTGGCGCGGGGACTCACTCCCGGCGAGGATATGGTTAGATTTGCCGAAGAAAACAATGTCGACCAGATTTTTGTAGGTATAGAAAAAAAATCGCGGACCCAGAAGATTATTCTCGGCTCGAATGCCCAGTTTGTCATCCTTAAGGCACCCTGTCCGGTTGTCAGCGTCAACGCCGCCTGAGTGGTGGCGCCAGTGGACCGGTTTTCAGTGGAGCGGTTGGATTCTCTTCATGATGACGGGGGACTCGAAGGTGTGAATCTTCCGCCAGCACCCAGGCACTCAGGAGGATACCATGGGACTATATGATCTCTCGTTTTATGACATCATAAACAGAAATGCCATCGCCTTTGGCCAGAAGGTGTGCTGGCATGAGGCGGATGACGGGCGTAGCGTGAGTTTTGGCGAGTACAAAGCCGAGGTCGAACGCCTGGCTGCGGGGCTGACCCAGGTCGGTATTCTCAAGGGGGACCGCATAGGCATTGTCGGCAAGAACAGCTTCGAGTTCTTTCTCCTCTACGGCGCCGCCGCCTGTCTGGGGGCCGTCGTTTTGCCGATAAACTGGAGACTGTCGGCCGAGGAGATCCGCTACAATATCGCCGACTGCGGAGTCAAGATTGTCTTTGCCGACAAGGCGTTCCAGACGACCCTGAAAGAGAGGCAGTCTGAGATGCCAACGGTGATAGGCCGCTATAATCTCAGGGGCGACAGTGGCGATTTCACCTCTTTTGCAACACTCATGCAGCACTCGGCCAAGGCCGAGCCGGCATCGGTCGAGGGCGGCGACAGCTTCGTCATCATCCATACAGCCGCAGTCGAAGGGCGTCCGCGGGGGGCCGTGCTCAGCCACGAAAATATGCTCGTCGCCAACCTTCACTTTGCCTATTACCTGGAAATAGGTGTCACGGATGTTCACCTGAACCTGCTGCCGCTGTTTCATGTAGGCGGCCTTTTTCTGGCCACCGCCAGCTTTCATGCCGGCGGCGTCAACGTCAATATGAGCAAATTCGATGGTCCAGCGGCGGCAAGGCTGATCGCCCAACATCAAGTCAGCCTGTTTTTCGATTTTCCGCCAATACTGGCCTCTGTTCTTGAGGCGGCGCAGGATCAGGACCTTGATATCAGCTCGCTCAAGGCGGTTGTCGGTCTTGGCACGCCAGAGGTTATCGAGCAGTATCAAGGCCTCACCGGGGGCCACTACCATGTGATGTACGGACAGACGGAAACCTCCTGCCTGGCGAGTATGGGCAGGTATGATGATTGCCCGGGGTCGGCGGGCAGGGCTATCGCTTTGGGAGATGTGCAGCTCGTGGATGAATATGACCGGCCGGTGGACGTCGGCGAGGTAGGCGAGATAACCCTCCGGGGCCCCATGGTTTTTCAGGGCTATTGGCAGCTGGCTAAAGACAACGACTATACCTTCCGCGATGGCAGGCACCATACCGGTGATCTCGGCCGTTTCGACGAATCCGGGTTTCTTTTTTATGCCGGCCGAAAAGCGGAAAAGGAGCTGATCAAGCCCGGTGGCGAGAATGTCTACCCCGCCGAGGTCGAAAAAATCATCCTCCAGCAGCCGGCGGTGGAACAGACAGTGGTCTTCGGTGTACCGGATCCGAAATGGAAGGAGGGCATCAAAGCGGTATGCCTACTGGCGGCAGGGGCCGAACTCAGCAGCAGTGAGCTGATCGAATTCGTCGGTTCGCGAATCGCCCGTTTTAAAAAACCCCAGTATGTCGAATTTGCAGAGGTTTTCCCCCAAAGAGAGGATGGGGCTGTGGACCGGCAGGAGGTAAAGCGGCTCTATGGCTGACGAACGCCCTTGAGTTCGGGTGCAGCTGCTTGCCATTCGAGCGCAACAATCCGATTGTCATGGGAGGGGATAACCGGCCTGTATCAGTGCCATCTATGCACTCTCGTCATCATCGTAGAGTTCGTTGACATTGTAGAGTGCTGCCAGATCATGCTCGTTTATCGATGAGGCCGACTATTTCACCGGGCCGAACCTTGAGGTGATCTTTTTCAATATCTGATTTCTGCCAAACGACGTATTGAGTCCCTGAATGTCGATCACAGCTGCATCCATTGCCGCTGTTCTGGCATACCGTGTGCCATACGGTGTGCCATACGGTGTCGAGATACAGTGGCGAGATACCTGCGTTCAGCGCTCTTGCTGTTTCCTGCTATGTTTCATCCCCCGATACTCGCCCAGCCTCTCTGTCTGCGGCGGCCGGACAGATTGTGTGCCGGATCTCTGCAGTTGCGACGGCTGAATTGCCGAAACCACATATAATGCTTTATAATGGCAATGACAGGCGCTTCAGGCGCCTGCGGGTGGCAATAGTACGGTAGCGTACGATGACGTCTTCCGGCAGATTGAATACGGTGTGAGGCTCAAGAGTCCAAACGACAGGTGGTACTTTTATATCCCGTTTCCACATAGACATAAGGAAAGATAGCGAATGCAGGTTCTTTTGAATTACATCCTGGAAGAAATGGAGACATTTTTGGCCAACTGGACGACATACATGGAGGAAGCCGGCTATCTCGAGCATACCACAGCCAAAAAAGAAGATTGTATTCAGAGTCTTCGAGGACTCATTGAACCGATTCGGTCCTTACTTTACAATGATCCATCATCTCTTCGTTTTTCTGCAATTCTGCAGAACAGTCGGGAGATAGCCGATTTTCTTGTACAGACCGGCCGGCGTCATCAGGCTCGCGGGATACAGGCGGAGATGTTCTTCGGATGTTTCAAGACATTGCTGCACGCGGTCGAGGACATAGTTCTTCAATCTGATTTCCCTGAAGAACAAAAACTTAGAAAATATGTAGACTTGCGCCGGATTGTGGATGCGATTGAGACCATCACCATTGCCGATTGGGATGATCCGGCAGGTGACACCACGTGTGATACTCTGGCGGCAAAAAACCGCAGTCTTACTTTAGAGAAAAATAAGTATGAAAACATCTTTGAAGCAACTTCTGATATTGTTGTGGTGATTAACGATGCAGGGACAATCCTGGAGATGAATGGCGCTGCCAGAGATCGTTTTGGTCTCGATTCCCTCAATGATACTCTTTTCGACCATATTGGCCTGCCAGAGTATACAGTGGGGGTGTTTCTGGAGCGGTACCCGCACAGCCGTAGTCATGAGGTCAGCATAAAAGAAGGAGCTGCCATCTATTCAATGGTGATAGTGCCCCTGAAAAAGGTCTCTCTTGCTTCACCCGGGTATGTCATCATTCTCAGCGATATAACCGCCGTTGTTGATCATAGAACTCAGCTTGAACAGCTTGTTCTGAAAAGAACAGAGGATCTAGGCAAATCGGAGCAGCTTTTCCGGTCACTGTTCACCTCTGCCGGTGAGGGAATTCTGCTGGTGGATACCTCTCTGACAATTGTGCAGGCCAATGAGAAGGCTGCCAAAATGTTCGGCATGACCAGCCCGCGGCTGGAAGGTGCCACCTGTTTGAAGATCATTCATCCGGATAGCATAGCCAATCTCAGAGAGGCTGCATCAATTGAAGAAGGTGATATTTGGCACGGTGAGGTCAACGGTATAACCGGCAATGGTGAGGTCTTCCCTGCCAGCGTAACCGTGAATAAATTTGCCCTTGGCGGTGAAGTTTTTCTCCACCTTATTGTGCACAATATCACCCGGCAGAAGGCAATGGAAAAATATCTGCGGGAGGAGAAAACCAAGGCGGAAGAAATGAATATCACATTAAGGAATGTGATGAAGTCAATCGACAGGGACAAGGAGGAATTTGAACTTTCCATAGCCCAGAAAGTGACAACAAGCATTATCCCCTCCCTGCAGAAAATGGCAGCGGAAGAAAACCGTGAAGTCCGTGATATGTATATGAAGATACTTGGCGATCAGCTGGCGGGGCTGAGTAGGTCATCCAGTGCGATCAGCAATAAGGATATCATCCGACTGACAAAATCCGAGGTTCAGGTCTGCCAGATGATTCAGTCGGGCTCCACCTCAAAAGATATTGCCGATGGTATGGCCATCTCCATAGAAACAGTGCAGACGCACCGCAAGAATATCAGGAGAAAACTCGGTTTGAGTGGCAGGGATGTCAATCTGTATGCCTATTTGAACAGATAGGCTACAGACTCTTTACAGATCAGCAACCAGGAGTTCTACCTCTTTGCTCATGATTTGCTCGGCCTCTATTCCTCCACAGCTCGACTTGGACATCAATGAAACACGGACCGCTATTGTATATGACCCAGCCTGCCACATCGTCAGGCGAGTCTTGGGAAAACCGGTAAGGACCTCAGGTTTTGATCCTTCGGGGCTTTCGATCATATCGATGAGGATGGAAACGGAGTAACCAGGTGGCAGGGTCTCAGGAGCAAGGCCCAGCAGGATGAAAAATGGCTCGCCGACTGTGGCCTCATAGTCGGTGCCGTGGATGAAGGCGGTGTAGGGTTTGCCTGTCTCCGGCGAGAGCACCTGCGCCTGTCCCATAACCGGCCATGAAAAGCAGATGGACACGATAATGGCGAATACAGTGGATTTTGGGGTCATACCGTTTTTCTCTCTTGAATGCGCATTGGCCGGCATCTGCACCTCCACATGGCCATCGAGGAGAGGGCATTGAACTATGCCCAGCTCCTCGGGACCAGAGAGTCGCGTACATCAGAAATCCGGATAAGGATTATCACTGCAGACCACCGATGTTGGCGGCCGCGTGTACCGTATCTCTGAAAAAGGCTGCCCGTCCCATGAGTTCACCAAGAAGAATAAGTACCGGCAGCCACAGCGGAATATCTTTTATACGCCAGAGTACTGCCAGTGGCAGAACCAGGCCGACGGCCACCCTTCCCCAGTAGAGGGGCGAGGCAAACCATGTCCAGCCCGTCCGCGCCATACTCGTTCC
>CAKZOA010000286.1 GCA_937132035.1 uncultured Desulfobulbaceae bacterium
GAGTTAATTCGCCCTTCAGGCCTGTTGAGGGATCTTTTCGCCGCGCACCAGCCTGCGGAAGGAGAGGCATTTGCATGTGACGCGGGCAAATCATTATTACATTAGTGATGATCAATGGAAAGAATTTTGTTGGATGATTTCATGCCGCCTCCCGGCACAGCGACGGCCGGTGCCTGTCTGGTTGGCAGGAAAAGGCAGAAAAAGGTGATAAAGCGAGATGTTTCATGTACATGTTTCGATGGTGAGAGAGTATGATTATTCGAATTTTGTTGGTTGTTTTCATTTCGGCGGCGTCGGCCATTTGCTACCTGGCCGGTTATGCACGTCTTATGAGCGGACTGCTCATCGGCTTCGGTTCTTTGATTTCCCTCTTTTTCGGCATTCTCTTTGTTATACCCGAAGAAAGCAGGGAACTGTGGTTTCCGATCTACGGTGAGGGTGCCGGCTGGCCCTTTTTCCTGCTGGCTCTTCTGCTGGCTGGTATTGCCGGCCTGCTTTTTTCCAAAAAGGAGGAACGGCCTCCGCAGGAAAGTTTTTCCGGCCTGCATGTTCAATATTTCATCGGTGGCTTTTTCACACAGCTGCTCAGTGTGTTTCTACCGGCTCTGCTCTGGTTCCCCTCCGATGACAAAAGGCTGAGTCTGGATGCGGCGACCCTGGGAATGCATGTGTTTGCAGGAACATGCCTGTATCTTCTCGGTACTGTGGCTGCCCTGTATCTGTTTTATAAAGCATCCAAAGGAGTTGCCCCGAGCTATCCGGATCTTATGAGACGAATCGTGCTGGCCCTTTTTTCGGTGGTGCATTTTGATAAAATGCCGGCCTTCGTCGCCTTTCTTCTTATCTATTCGCCCGAAACACGTATAATCTATCCATTAATAGCTGCACTGGCCATGTCGGCATATATACCCGTGGGCTTTTTCCTGTTGAAATTGAGCTGGCAGTCGGAGAAGGCCGAGTGAAGGTGAGCGTGCGCTGCTCGAAAGGGCTCTGTTGCCGGAGTGTGTTCTTTCTTGCTATGATTTTGAAGTGTTCTGTGTCGAAAACGACGGTCTGAGGGAGGGAAGTGGAAACGGCCTGAAAATGCAGCGATGAAGTAAACTTTCGATAGACTATTGAAAACTGTTCAGATTTACAATAGCATACTAATAATCTATCTGATTACCGATGAGTTTCATACGTAATCAGAATAATCTATGACAGCCCAGACTGCCGATGGCGGTCCGCCACCTTTTGTCGCTGCTTTCTGTTGAGAGATAAAGGGTGTCGAACAGTATTCATACACTTTCATGGCCACTAAAAAAGCGATTATCGACAACGAGCTCATTCGAGAAATCCTCGCCATTCGTCTTGATACTCTCTGGAAGATGCTTGGTCAGTATGATGCGGGGTTCTTGCCCGATAAGAATGACGAGGGGGCCACGGGCAAGTTCGACAACAAAGGCGCCATATTCGCCCCCGGCGGCCTTGTTTATCAGGATGTCGATGAAAATTTCATCCGCTACGAACCCCATGGCTCGATAAGCGCGGTCTCTTTCCGCAAAAAGATTCGGGAGGCGATGCGTTATGACAACGCTTCTCTGCTCTATCCTGACGGTATCGCCAACGGCATCAATCTCGACGGCGGTTTCTTCTCCAAGGCGGCCAGAAGAATCCATACATACAAACGGGCGGCATATCGTCGCAAGATGAAAATCGGCAATACTGCTCCCATCGAAATAAGTGCTGACGACATCATCAGAAGTCATTGCCCGACCTATATGAAACCGCCCTATGGGGCTCGCACGCGTATCAGTTCATGTCTTGCCGCCGGACTTATGCACCCTCCTCTGTTTTTTGCCTACAACAAAACCGAGCTCAATTTTTCAACGAAACAGTCCTCAATTTTCATTAGGGATCTGGATCAAGCACGGGAACAGGTTGTTTCCTCCGATGGAGAAAACCTCTATCCTCCTCACATCGTCGTCTGTCATGACACCAGGTACAAGGAGAACAACTTCACTGGCCTTACCAGAATCCTGGGCCTTGGCAAGTTCGGTGAATTTGCCACTATCACCTTCGAAGCGGTAACGCCTTTATTGCTCAAGGAAATGAAGCGGCGCAAGGTGAAGCTCAGACCGGAAGAGGATGCCTTTGCTGTCTTTGCCGACCTCACGATCCTGGCGATACTTCGCATTTACAGCCAGACCAATCCCGGCAGACGTTCTCTCAAATACAGCCTCTATACCATATCTCCCAGGGAAGATCTGGGACTCAATGTCCGTAAAATTACCGCTGAGGCAAAGAAACGCTATAATATCAAAAAGAAAAAAACCAGATCATCAACACACTGAATTCTTTCGACCGTATTTCCTGTCCGCGGCTTCCCGACTCTGTGATTTCCACCTCCGCTGAATTCCCCCGCACACTCCATGGCATAATGCAGCGCCGGTATGCAGGAGAACCGACCCTGCTGAATCGCCCCACACGCATAATGAAGTGGCAATCGAAGCAGGCAGGGTCAGATCTTGAATGCCAAAAAATATTGGAATTCAAATAAGATTTTTTCTCGGAGGCAAACTGACAACATGATCGGAGAGTGGCGGTGACAAATGAGCACGGTACGGTGCGAAGTAGCCGGCAAGGGATGTCGAAAGCTTCGGGCCAAAAGCCAAGCCGGAAGACAGGAGCAGCATGCCAGAGAGATTTTCGTTGCGCCGGAAGAATGAAGGGCTATTATTCCCGCTCGTTCCTGATGGCAAATCGGACTGGTATAGGTGCAGGAGCAGCCCTGATATTACTTTCTTTCCGCTTGATCTGCGAGGTTGGAGGGAAGGATTAACACGAAGTGAAAAACAACCGGCGTCTGCCGGCAAGCTCTATTGGCTGTAGATTTTAATGGAAAACCTCATCTTTTCGCTGGCCCTTATACTTGGCGGACTCATGCTGGGCTACCTGGTGCAGAAACTGCACGCCAGGCAGCGGATATCTCTACCGAGTGATATCGTTTCCCTGCGCAAGTCGCTGCAAAAGCTCGGGCTGCTCGCTTTTATGCCGATCTCTTTTCTCGGCGCAGTCTGGATCGTCCCTTTCAGCGATTTACGCATTGTCTGGCTGCCGATCATCGGTATCGTTGCCCTGTTATCCGGAGGAATTTTGGGTATTGCTGCGGCAAAAATGCTCAAGGTGCCCAGAGAACAGATCGGTGTCATGTACTGCTGCGGTTCCTTCACCAATATTGGTGCCATTGGTTCCCTGGTCTGTTTCATGCTCCTGGGAGAAGCTGGTTTCGCCCTGGTTGCCCTGTACAAGATGTTCGAGGAAATCAGTTATTATACCATAGGCTTTCCGATCGCCCGTTATTACGGAGGCAGCGACGCCGCTCAGAAAAATCTCCTGCAACGGGCGGCTGGCGTTGTCAGGGATCCCTTCGTCGCGACGGTGTTGTCTGCCTTTATTGCTGGTCTCTTTCTCAATCTCTCCGGTATAGACCGTCCTTTTTTCATGGAGAAAGTGACGGCCTTCTGTATTCCGGCGGGAACATTCGTTCTTCTCGTTTCCATAGGCTTGGGTATGCGTTTTTCAAGCATAGGCCACAATATGGAGGCCTGCGCTTCCGTTGCCGCCATCAAGTTCCTCGGCATTCCGCTCATCGCCAGCGCCCTGGCCTATCTTGTCAACCTTCACCTGGTCGCCGACGGACTTCCCTTCAAAGTGGTATTGGTTCTGAGTTCGATGCCGGTGGCATTCAATGCTCTGGTCGCCGCTTCTATTTTTGATCTGGATCTGGATCTCGCCAACAGTGTCTGGCTGATAACAACCGGACTGCTGGTCATTATATTGCCTCTGCTCTACTTTCTCCTCAGAGCGTTGCCCTTTCTCTAGGTCGGGCCCCAGCCTGCCGGAGAAAGCACTTTCTCTGAGTCTCCCCGCGTTTGCTTACCGTCCATCTCTGCGCTGTTTTCAAAAAATCAGTGCTCGCCATATTCCCTATTGGCCGGGCATGATTTTTTGTAAACGAAATGTTTTGATCTGAGAAAAAATACACTTCTCCGATCTCTTCTCCTTTTACGGAAAGGAAAAGAAGGGTTCCGCCGGGCGGTTTGGATAGCGGGAGGATTCAATATCGTGGAGAGGTTGACGCATCAAGGCTTCGTCACAGAAAACCGTGAGTGCCTCAAGAATCTTCTGACGGAGAGTGTTGAGCCTGCCGTTATCAACACGCAGAGTCGCCGGGTCGAACCAAGGGGGATGCAGGTAGGCGCGGCGGTTGAGTTCTATCTGCAGCCATGGAAGAGTCCGGCTATGGTATCTGGAAACATGGCCGCCCTTGAACGGTTCGTTCAGCAATATAGAGTCGGCTTCTTCAGGGAATACCCTGCAGAGGCAGTCCGCTAGCAGGTTGAGTAGTTCGGCCGGACAACTGAGCTCATCATCGTCGCCGTCGCCATTTTCATCTCCGCCGTTGCTCAGACAGATGAAAGGTCTGGTCCCGGTCTCCTGAGGTCCAGGAGGGAACTCGAGCATGGAATGACAGTCGATACCGCAGAGCAGGCCGGGGTCGTCGAGATCGAGGGCGATGTTATGATGATACGGATAATAGTAACGTTCCAGTAATTCTTCGACCAGCCGGCTATTAGGTGCACATTCGCTCCGGTAGACCTTTTTTCCCATAACCGTGTGACTTTTGATGACCCCGTCGGCGTTCAAAGGTGGGAGGTCGTCGTCGGTCCTGTTGAGATCGATTACAGCCCTGGCGATGTCCGATTCATGAAAAGAGAGAACCTCGTCGGCAAAAGAATAAATGGTGCGCGTGCAGGGATCGCTGTCCGGGAAAATGTCTTTGAACTCCAAATCGATACGGGGCAGTATATCCAGAGGTATACTGTATCCCCCGTGGGGTACGGAGACGAGCAATGGCAGCCTTTGACCTTTTTCGGGCGCAGGAGACAAATGGTTTCTGTAATATGTTGGTGATGGTATTCTGCTCATGATAGTAGATAGGTGTAGTATAACAGGCGCAGTATAACTGCTGATCAACACCACTGCAACCGCTGATGGTCGTGTATCGCTGTAGGGGGTGTGGCAAAGCGGAAGGAGTGGTTGAAGCCAGGCGAGCGATATGTGTCGGGAAGCTTCTGGTAGTATAGGGCTTCCGTGTTTGTGTTTATTGGCTCACTATACACACAGGGGGCCGGAAAAGCAAGGCACCGCCGTCGGGGTGACCACCGAGGGGTCAGATCTTGAACAGTTCATATGTCTGTTATTGAATGAAATTTTCAAGTAAGCTTGGAGGCAATGCAACAGGGGTTACCCCGTTTCAGGCGGTGGATGTGGTTCCGGCCCGGCTGGTTCCAGCACTGGCGACGCAGAAAAGAGAAGGAGTCTCATTTGGGAACTGAGGCATCATTTTCTTCTTCGACAAGGCGGATGGTCGGCTGCCAGTCCAGCCATTGTTGTCGTGCTTTATCATGGAGAGTGAAGCGATAATTGTTTGCGACGGATTCACCCATTTCCGGTTCTTCGGGAGTAGCCAGGGCGATGCCGCCGGCAAGCAGGGCTTCTATGGAGGTCATGTCCACCGAAACGCCGGAAAAAAGGCCCCCTTGCACCCGGACGCCGCTGGCCAGCCAGAACTTGGTATTGGACTTGATAAGCTGTACATAGGGTTTTTTGATATTAACGAGGATATGGACGCTTCGGTAGTCGGCGGCTAAATCGTAGCTGATGACCTTGCCCACGACCACCTGGCGATAATAGAGCGGTGAATTAATTTTCAGAGAACCCAGGTGCTTGCCGACCAGGGTGAGATTTAGGCCGTCAGAGCTCTCAGCCGGTGTCAGCGGCGCCTGGGGAAGAGCGGCAAACTGTCTTTTGAGTTCACCGGTACCTGGGCGGATATTAATGAAGGGGCCGAAGAGCAGGCTGTTGAGGTTCTCCACCCCGGCCAGACTGACCTTGGCCTTCTCCAGCCATATTTGCGTGTTTTTCCTGAAAAGAGTTTCAGTGTGTTTATCGACTTGCAGGCTGACCAGTATTTCCCGGAGATTGCCGGCAAACTGCAGATCGATTACCTCGCCGATTTTGACCCCTCTGTATTTGACTGCGGAACCTTGTCGCAACCCCTGGATTTTTTGAAATCTGACGAGCACGCCTATCTTGTCGACAAATTCGGCTGCTTTTTTGTCCCGGTAGAGTTTGAAGATGGTGTTCTTTTCTTTGGATGCTCCGCTATCGGGTGTGAAATAGCTGATGCCGCCGCCGAGGATTGACTGCAGCGAGGCCGTTTCAATCTTGACTCCTGAGGGATCTGCGGTAAAGGAGGTGCCGCTGCTGTTGTAAAATCTTGAGGAGGAATTGACGGTATCGGCATGGGCGCGTTCAATAAAGCAGTCTATGATGACGCTGGCATTGTCCGGGGAGAGGCTGAGACCGGTTACCTTGCCGACCTTGACTTTTTTGAAATACAGCGGTGTGCCGACGTTGAGCGATTGGGGATTGTCGGATCGGAGCTGAAAGTGATACCCCTCGACCTTAAGATGCTGTGAGTTGGCCAATGCCGCGGCGTAGTTGTCGTGAACCGGAAAGACCGTGGACTCAAGAGATTCGCCTGATCCGGCATCTGCGGCTTTCGGCGTCAGAAAGGATATGCCACCTCTGAGTATGGCCTTGAAGGAGTTCATTTCAAAGTGCAGGGCAGCAAGGGAAGCATCGAAGCTGAAGCCCCCATCGTTCCAGAATACCGAATCCTTGCGTACAAGAGGTTTGTAGCGTTCGTAGATAAAGCCGAGGATGGTGAAGGTTTCTAGGGTTGCGTCGAGTTCGACATCGAGCACCTCTCCCACCTTTTTGTCCTTATACTTTATCGGAGCACCAGACTGTATGGCAAAAGACTGAGGTGCCCGCAGCACTACCTTGAACCCGGGACGCAAAGGTTTTTGCGGTGGTGGTTCCGGCAGAATCTCAAAATCGTTCTGGAAGTCGCCTTCGCCGGGAATAAAGGTGATGTAAGGACCTGAAAGCAGGACATCGAGATTTTTGATCTTTTCGATCCCTATCTCCGGCCTGACTATCCAGAACCGGGTGCCGGCGCGCAGTATGCGTTCGGCCCGGGGATCGAGCATGATATGGGCGGTAACTGTATGATGCTCGTCGTCGTTGAATTGGATTTTTTCCACGACTCCGGCAACCAGGCCGCGGTAAATGAGTTTGGTTTCCCCCTCGGTGATTCCCATGCTGGAGGTCAGCTGCAGCGTCATGGGGATGCCGTATTTGGCCGAATCGTGATCCTCATAGAGAGTGAAAGACTGACCATCCTCTGCCGCCGGAGTGTCGGCCAGTGGCGTCGGCGTCTGCAAAACGATGCCGCCTTTGATGAGCGAGGCTAATGATTCGACATTGATTTCAAGGTTGGTCAGCTTGCCGCTGATGCTCAGGCCGCTGGCATTATAGAATCTGCTGCCGGTTCGAACCAGATGTGCATAGCGGGGTTCGATGAATACACGGATCAGGATGGTATCATTATCCTCGGACAGCGAGTACTGGGTTACCTCGCCAATGGAGACATTGCGGAAATAGATTGCCGAGCCGTTCTGGATTGAGCCGAGTTTTTTGGCCTGAAGCTTGATATGCAGTCCCGGTGCCTCTTTGGAAATGGGGGGAGGTGAGGAAAGACCGATGAACACACGTTCCTTCTCCGTGGAAGTGCCGGGCTGAAATCCTATATAGCTGCCGGAAACCAGGGTGTCGAGGCCCTGGACGCTGGCGGCTGAGATTTCCGGACGAACCACCCAGAATTGGGCATCTTTGACAAGCAGATCTTCGACGGAGTGATCTATGGAGGCGACGACTTTGATTCGCCTGTTGCCTAGATCCGGTTCAATTTTCTCCACTGTACCGATGGGGATGCCGCGGGCGATGACCTGGGTTTTTCCTGGAGTTATACCGCTGGCATCATCAAAATAGATGGTAATGGTGATGCCGGCGTTCTGGATGCTGGTGTAAACGATCCAGATGCAGATGCCCAGGGCAATGATGGGCAGCGTCCAGACCGGTGAAATACCTTTCTTCTTTTTGAAAGCGGGAGCCTGTTCCATATTCTATTGTTCTCCGGGGTGGGTCGTGTTTTCGCTCCGTTCTGTCCTGGCGTTTAGCTGGTCCCACATAAGTCGGGGGTCGAAGGTCAATGCTGCCAGCATGGTGGTGATGACCACCAGGCAGAAATAGGTTGCTGCCGGTGCCGTCTCTATAGATGTCAGAAAACCGAAATTTATGAAGAACGCCAGTAAAGCGATGACGAAGATGTCAAGCATCGACCATTTGCCGATAAATCCTATGAAGCGGAACATTGCGGTTTTCTGGCGCAGGAACCGAGGCCGGGATAAATTGATTGTCAGCAGACCAATGGCAAGGCCGACAACTTTGAATACTGGAATAAACACCGAAGCTGTAAGGATAATGAGAGCGATGGCATAGGAGCCATCCTGAAAGAAAATCTTAATGCCGTCGAGTATGGTCGAGTGCCGGGGGATGCCCAGGAAATCAACCCGCATGATGGGAAGGAGATAGGCCGGCAGCATCAGAATCGCTGCGCTGATGACTAGCGCCCAGGTACGGGGGAGGCTGGCTGGTTTGCGGAAATGAAGATGAGCGCTGCAGCGCCGGCAGCGCCATTCCTTCTCCTCATGCACATCCATGCAGGTGGAGCTGAGTTTGCCGCATTCACGGCACAGCAGCAGACCATTGGCGGCAGCGGTACCGGCCTCTTGCAGGGGCCTGTTGTCTGCGTGCAGCATTTGGAAGCTGTGTTTTCCTCTGCCCTCGATGAGTATCCAGAAGCTTTCGCGGCAGACACTGAGGGAACTGGCCATGATCAGTACGACCAGACCGGTAAAGCAGAATGCACCTGTGTTGAAATGGATGTCGGTGCTACCGTACATTTTGATAATGGTGACCATGATTCCCAAAAGATAGACCTCAACCATGGTCCACTCGTCAAGATGGTTGTGCAGTCTGAACAATTTTCCCAGCCAAACAGGGTAGCGCTGTATTTTCAGACACAAAGAGACGAAGGCCAGCAAAGAGAGCTTGAGGAGCGGAAAGATAGCGGTGGAGAGGAATACTGCCAGGGCGACGAAGGAGTATCCCTGGTCGAAAAATTTGACAACTGTCTGGATAATATTGCCGGTTTCACTCATTCCTAAGCGCTGGAAGGTAAGCAGCGGCATGAAGATTGCCGGAAGAAAGAGCAGCAGACCGGCGACGGCCAGAGCCAGCGATCGTGAAACTGTATCCCGGCAGTGATGCAAAAGAATATGTCCGCACCGGGGGCACTGGCTTTTGTAGCCGGCCGGCGGATTGATTTTTGCTACCAGCAGGTCACAGTCAGGGCAGGCGATAAAGTTGTCGGGGTTGGGGCTACAGACCTGGTGCATAGTATTCTTTCACTCGTAAGACCGCCATGGAGACCGAATTTGAGGGGGGAAGTATCCACCGCAACCTCAGGATAATACGTATCACCTGCGAGGTGCACCTGATCGATGGAACTGTTTAATTCCTGTGAAGCTCGGCTCCACATGGTATATTCTGATCACTGGCAGAAGCACTGTTAGAACCGTTTCTTTTCACGGTATTTTACCCTACTGCCGTCATCAGGACAAACCCTTATGCTGCCGGACTGCAGAGAAAGGGGCCGCTTAGTATCTGTGCCATGCTGTGTTTAACTATACACCATTACTACAGGCCAACAAGGGAGAGGGGCGCGGCAACGTCCATTGCGGATATTTACCAACGTCTTGTTTTGGTAGCCGAAAAAGAGTTGATGGTGCTCTCCATGGAAGAGGAGGCGGTGCTTACCCCCGGGTGTTGATTTTTCTTGAACAGCGTGTTTTAAGGTATTGGTATTGTATACTATCCCTGATGGTTTCAAACACTATACGGCCCTGCCGTTCTCTCATCAGGGGCGGGGGAAATATTTTCAGAGTGGAGGCGGTTTTGTGGTATGTACAGTTCTGCCACTCATTGTCAGATGCAATCAAGAGGACAAGGACACCAAATGAAAAGATGGTTGAAGCTTACCCTGATTACCGAGCCTGTGCTGGTGGAACCCATTGCCGATTTTTTCGTCGGTATTATTGATGCCGGCGTGGAGATTGGCGTCGATGACAGTCCCGGAGTCAAAACTGTCAATGCCTATGTCGAAAAGGAAGATCCAACACCTGCCGAGACGGAGAGAATACTGCTGCAGGTGCAGGTCCATGTTTCTGAACTGGCTGCAATTTTCGGAGTCGACAGTCCCAAGGTCTCCTGGGAGGTCATAGAAGAAGAAGACTGGAGCAAGAACTGGAAAGAACACTTCACTCCCTTCAAGGTTGCAGAAGGATTGGTAATAGCCCCCACCTGGGAGAAATACAGCCCGGCTGACGGGGAAAAGGTTATCGTCATGGATCCCGGAATGGCCTTCGGCACCGGTCACCATGCCACTACCTCGCTGGTGCTCGACCTCCTGGGCCAGGTCATTGCCACTAATGACAGGGAGCACACCGTTCTCGATGTCGGTACGGGGACGGGCATCCTCGGTATGGCTGCAGCGCTTTTCGGGGTACGATGCGTCTATGCCGTCGACAATGATCCGGTTGCCGTTGCCGCAGCTGTTGACAATATTGAACAGAATGGCCTGGCTGCGGTGATGCGGGCCGATGATACTCCCCTGGAGATGATCGACGGCCAATTCAGCCTGGTGCTGGCCAATATTGTCCACGACGTCCTCCTTGATATGGCCAAGAGGCTGGCGGACGTGACTCTTGCCGGCGGAAGGCTTATCCTTTCCGGCATTCTCGAGGGCGAGCAGGTCGAATCCATCACATCAGTGTATGGCGGATATGGATTCGTTGTCAAAAAGCAGAAGGCCAGAGACGGCTGGGCAGCACTGCTTTTTGAGAAAAGCGATTGAGCTTAACGGGGATCGGTTTCCATTGGCGTCAACTGATAGTATTCGTCGAAAATAATGGCAAAGCCCTGTTCTTCGGTGCGGATGACTATACCAGTGGCCTTGACCCATATTTTCCTGCTGGTGAATTTTTTCAGACTGTCGACAGAGAGGATGAAGCGAAGGGTTTTCAGCTGCTCATAATCGACCAGAAATTCCAGCTTAACTTTGCTGGCCAGCGGAATTTTAACCGGCGTCGTAAGAAAAGCGCCGCCGGAACTGATATTGGTGGTCGTCAATTCTTCCCGGACAGGGTTGCCGGCACTGTCCTCGTCTGCACTTAAGCGGACGTCGATTTGCAGAAAATGTCGTTCTTCTAAGCGGCGGTTTTGGTATTCCATATGGCGATGTGGGGTCTATGACAGGTTTTTAAAACATGGTGTTGATGGTAATTTACGCCTGGCTGCGGTGAAAACGAGTATATCAAGAAAACTAGTTGAGTTCTTTTGTGATGTCAAATGAATGCATGTACTTCTTGCTCTTTTGTATCATTTTTTCCATCAATGGGCAAACAAGGAGCCTCTGACGCAGGCAGGAGACGGTCGGACAGTGGCTGGAAATGAACCGATATGAGACGTTTTTTCTTTGATGAACATCAACGCCGTGGGGCTATAGTCATTCTCAGCAATGAAGAGTCCCATCATATCCGCCGGGTTCTGCGATTGCAGAAAGGTCAGATTGTCGAACTGCTTGACCGTAGAGGAGGCCGTTATCAGGCAGAGATTGCCGAAGAGAGCCACCCTCTTCACCTTCGCATCATTGCTCAGCAGCAGGTCCGTGCATGCGCATCTGTCCCGGTCGCTGTCGGCATCGCCGGGGTCAAGGCCAAAAATATGGAATTGATGCTGCAGAAATGCACCGAGCTGGGAGTGAGTGACTTTTATCCCTTCATCAGCAGCCGCTGCCAGGGGAACCTGCTGCGGCAGTACAGCGGTAAGCAGGAGCGATGGCGCCGGATAATCGAGGAATCCTGTAAACAATGCGGCCGACCGCAGCCGATGGAGCTTCACGCCCTTGAATCCTTTCAAAAGATCAGAGATCGGCAGGATACTGAGCGGCCGCTGAGACTCATTTTATGGGAACGGGAACCGTCGAAAAGCCTCGCCGCCATAGGTTCCACTTTAACCGAAGCAGAAAGTGTTGTCTTGCTGATCGGTCCCGAGGGCGGTTTTACCAGCGAGGAAATTGCCTCGGCGTCTTCGGTGGGCTGGCAGACTATCGGCCTTGGCAGGAGCATTCTCCGGGCCGAGACCGCCGCCATTGCCGCTGTGTCTATTGTGCAGCATTATCTTGGTCAAATTTGAGCCGCGAGGTTCTGATCCTTTCCAGTGAGCCGGCTGGTATCCATCCTGAGCCTGTCGTGCCGGCATCCACATAATGATATTCTCCGTGCCTTTTCTCACTGAAGACAACCGTTCCTTCTTCGAGAACGGCCACCGGGGCCGCTGAGGAGAAAGGCGACAGAAGCAGCCGTGTCCGGTCGTCGACTACCACCGAGCCGTCCCACACCCGGTATTGCTGCAGCGCTCCGAAACAGGAGAGCGCCATGAGGATGATCAGGAGCGGTACGATAAAAAAGAAGCTTTGGGTGAGGGGACGGAAGAAGTGGCAGACAAGCAGCACTGTCAGCAAAATATAGCCGGCAAGTGCCGACAGTAGCCACTGGTTCATGTCGAGAATGCCGAAAAAACGATCCCTGAAGTTCTGCTGCGGTGCGAAGAGTCCGGTTTTCTCACGGATCAGGACAAGATCGGCCTGCAGGTCGTCATCGCCTGGTTCCAGTCTCAACCCTCGAAGATACTGGAGAATAGCCTGTCCATTGCGCTGTTGTGCTGCATAGCTATTGCCCAGGTTGTGGAGGATTTCAGCGGAAAGACCATATTCCCCAAGAATCTGGCGGTAGACCTGTGCGGCCTCGGTAAATCTGCCCGCGCCATAATCATCGTTGGCTTCCTGTAAAAGTTGGCTGGGGGGGCGGCCGGCAGCAGCATCGGCATAGAGGGCAATGAGCGCTGCAGCCAGCATACAGAGAAACATAGCGAGATTTTTCAAGGCTCCTCCTCCAAAGCGTCCCTCAGTCGTATCAGCAGCGTGTTCATCTGCCGGGAATTGAGGTGCAGGCCTCCATAGGCGTGCTGTTGTGCGGTACTGAAAATCTCCACCAGGGCCGAATCCCCGGATAATCTCCATTCAAGATCATAGAGGCTGATGGCGGCAGGCTCCATATTCCACTCTGATGCCAGGCGTAGGCGGATGAGGTGACGACAGCCTGTAAGGAAGGCCACATCATCGCCGGCGGCAGCAGCCTCGTGCAGTGTCACCAGCCCTGTCTGAATCATGTGTTGCAGCTTCCTCTTCTGCAGCTGTTCGAGAGTGTTGAGACGATACCTTCTCGTCAGGCTGTAAACAGCCAGTGCCAGTAAAAGTGCGGTACAGAGAAAAACGGTAAACCAAAACCAGGTCCGCTCGAAAAGAGGCGCTATTTCCTCGTGAAAATCACCGCTGGTCACCCTGGTCTGCATGCTGGGCGGGCTGGCCTGCTTTTCTTTGACATCGCCTGGATTCCCAGGCTTTGCCGGAGGTATTACGATGTTTTCATCGGCTGATTCCTCCTCTTCGACGTGCAGCGACAGAGGATCGCTGTTGAGGGTGACATAGGATTTTCTGGCTGGATCGAAGTAACTGAAGCGCAGTGAAGGGATGGCTGTCAGGGCGGCGCTTTTGGCCACCACCGCTCGCTCGAAAACCTTTTTGCCCGAATAGCTGTTGCCGCTGCTGAAAAACGTACCATTGGCGGAATAGCTTTTCCAGTTCTCATCGGCCGGAAATTCCGGGACGCTGACTCTGTCGAAATTGCCCTTGCCCGAGATGGTCATGGTCAGGGTAATGGGTTCGCCTGTGACAACAGCCTGTGGTTGGGCCGTAACGGTAAAATCGAAATTCCCTACGGCGCCGTCGAAACCGGGCGGTCGGCCTTTCTCTGGCAAGGGTATGACGGTGACGGTCTGCGGGTTGGTCTGCATCTTTACTTTCTGCTGCCTGACATTGCCGAAAAAGCTGTCGAAGAGATCATTGCTGAAAAAATCGTCGTCGAAGAGTCGATTGCCTGAAGGTCTGTTCTTCAGGGGGAGTTGGAGGATGGCGCCGACGTCGATGGCGATCTTGTGCCTACCGTCCCTGATGGGGGTTATGGCTGATTGCCAGGAAATGACCGAATAGGTCCGGCCCTGGTAATTCTCCACTCCCTGCAGCGGTTCGCTTTCTGGTGGGGAGAGAATGAAGCCGTCGCCGGTAAGTGCCGGCGGTGCGGTTATTTCAGCGCCGATTTTTCTCTGAAAATAGGCCTTGATGGTCACCGGCATGACCTCTCCCGTGTAGGCCCGGCCGGTGATTCCCTGGACGGTGACAAAAGCGAGTCCCTCAGCGTTTGTTTTTTCCCGGGAATCGGTAGCTGCGTTCGAGGGGCTGGAGGATGAGGAAACTTCGAAGTTCAGCGATTCTGTTGTCAGCGTCGTACCTCCGGCATCGACTGTAAACGGCGGGATGGAGTAGCTGCCCTCCTTGAGAGCCTCGATGACATAGGTCGAGGTGATGGAGGAGGAAAACGTGCCGTTGATCAACTGCATCTGCGAACTTTGTCCGCGTTCGTGAAAAATGAGATTGTCGATTTCGGGAATATGTATCTCCGCAGATCTTGCACCGTTGATGCGAATACGCAGAGTTGCGCTTGATCCGAGATTGAAGTGCGTAGTGCTGAGGGTTGCCGACAGGTTCACGCCCTTCTGAGCTGTCGCCAGGCTGCCGGAAAAGGGCAGTATCATCAGAACATACAGGAGCAGAAGGCTCGGGGAGAGAGCCGAGAAAGGTGTCTTTTTACCTAGCATCACCAGTTTTTTCCTCTTTTTCGTGGGATGTCCTGTCGTGGCTGGGGAACAAGATTGAGCGTTCCCTCTTCGTTTTTCATTTCGTCGAGAAGCTGCAGCGCCTGGCGTTTGTTCAGGGTATCCTCACGCGGCGGTTGTGGGGCGTGGTCCGCCGTCCCTGTACGGTCATCTGGAGGGCTTCCGATCTCCCTGACCGGACTGTTTTTTCCCCTCTCCTGGTCGGCACCTCTTTCCGGCGCGTCCTTCTTTCGGCTCTTTTCTGGAGACTGCCTCTGCTGCGGTTGTGCGTTGTCTCTGTGTTGCTGCTGCCTCTGCTCTGCAGAGGTCTCGGAATTATCCTGGTCACCGTCTTTTTCCGTCTTTTTCTGCTGGTTCTCCTGCTGCTGTTTCCGCAGGTCTTCGAGTTTTTTCTTGACCATCTGATAGTTGTTTTTTGCCCGAATATCGTCGGGCTGCAACTCAAGCGCCGCTTCATAGGAGTTTAAGGCCTTAAGCCACTGGTCAACGGTTTTTTCCGCATCATCCCCCAGGCTTTTTTTCCCCATTTGAAAATGGGCGTTGCCGCGGTTGAAGTAGGCCTTTTCCTGCAATAACGGATTGTCGCTGTGCAGGGCCTTGTTGAAGGCGCCAATGGCTTTGTCATAGAGCTGGCTCTTGTAGGCTGCGGTGCCGTAGTTGTAATGGATCACATCCTCCGGCTGCTTGGCGAGCAGTTCTTCATAGTATCGGATGGCGGCCTGATACTTGCCGTTGTTGAAGGCCTCTTCACCGGGCGATGCGGACGATGGCGTGGCGGCAGCGGCGGCAAGGATCATCACAACGATCGTGGGCAAGGCCTTGCCCCGTTTCCAGGGCGGCGACAAGGGCGACGACGGCGATTTACGACCGGTGATCAAATATTCGAACACCAACAGAAAAAGGGCCAAGCCCAGAAACCAGGGAAAACGTTCCACAGCTACCTTCTGTCGTCTTTCGGCAAGTTCTTCCTTGGGAATAAGAGAGAGTTTGCGCTTGTAAATGCTTTCCAGTCCCTGACCGCGGCTGCCAAGCGGCGCGTAGAGACCGTCGGTCGCCCTCGAGATGCGACGCAGGCTGTCCTCATCGAGCCTGGAAATGACATACTGTCCCTGCACGTCTTTGATGTAACCACTGGTATTTTCATCGCTGCCCTGCGGCGGCAGGGGGACAAGTTCGCCCTCTCTGGTGCCGACACCGACGGTGAAAATGGTCATCCCCTTATGATATGCCCGTTCTGCGGCGGCGAGGGCGTTTCCTTCGAGGTTTTCACCATCGGTGATGATGACCAGCAGCTTGTGATTGGCATCGTTGTCGAGAATTCTGCCGGCTTCGTCGATGGCTCCTTGGAGATTGGTGCCTGGTTCGGGGATGATGGTGGTGTCGAGCGCCTGCAGAGTCTCCTCGAAGGCTATGTAATCGATGGTCAGCGGGCACATGAGAAAGGCCGACCCGGCAAATGGCATCAGGCCGACCCGGTCGCCGTCGAGTCGTTCGACGAAATCAAGGATGGCCAGTTTGGAGCGCTCGAGCCTGTTGGGCCGGATATCCGGGGCCAGCATGCTGGCGGAGGTGTCGACGGCAAAAAGAATATCGATGCCCTTGCGTTTCACGTCTATCCAGCGATGCCCGTACTGGGGCCTGGCCAGCGCCAGCAGGCTGAAAAAAAGCGCTGCCAGGACCAGCATGAACTTGATCCTGCGCCTGACGGCAGAGACGTTGCCGGTGAGACTGCCGATGAGCGAAGCCGCGGCGAAGGATTGGAGCGTTGTTCTTCTCTTTTTCTGCAGATGCAGGTGAACAACAAAAAGAGCGATGCAGCAGAAGATCGCCGCCAGTATCCACAGAGGTTGCTCAAAATGCATATTCATTTTCACGGCAGACGTTTGCAGCGGAGAAACTCGGCCACAAGGAGCAGCGGCAGGGCCGCGGCCAGGAGAAAAGGAAAAAGCTCCCGGTAGTTTTCAAATTTCTTGATGTTCCTGGTGGTGGTTTCCATGGCGTTGATTTCAGAATATATTTTTTCGAGTGAATCGGTGTCCGTGGCCCGGAAATAGAAGGCACCTGTCATCTCGGCCACCCGTTGCAGGCTTTCCTCGTCGATGTCGACCCGGGCCTTGACCAGACGGCGCTGGCCGAACTGGACCACGGGGTAGGGGGCAAGGCCGCGCGTACCGGCGCCGATGGTATAGACTTTTATGGCAAGCGTCTCCGCGGCCTCAGCCGCTATCAGGGGCGGCACTCTGCCGCTGGTATTGACGCCGTCGGTCAGCAGGATAACGATCCGTGAGGTCGCCTGCCGGCTGCGGAGTCGGTTTACCGATGTGCCGATGGCTGAACCGATGGCCGTACCGTCCTCGATCATACCGATTTCCAGTGTGGCCAGTCTTTTTCGCAGCCAGTCGTGATCGAGGGTGAGCGGACTGACGAGATAGGGTTTTCCGGCGAAGGCGACCAGGCCGATGCGGTCGTTGGGACGGGCGTCGATAAAGCGGTCGACAACGCTTTTGACCACCGCCAGCCGGTCTACCGATTGGCCGTGCAGGGTGAAATCCATGGCCATCATGGAGGAGGATACATCGACGGCCAGGAGAATATCAATGCCGCTGGCGGTGATTTCGGTGGTGGTATTGCCCTGCTGCGGCCTGGCCAGGGCGACGATCAGAAGCGCCATGGAGGCAAGCTTCAAGGCTGCCATCGCTGCCCCCGGCGTTATTTTCCTACTGCCTGCAAGCGTTCTTGCCACCGACGTTGTCGAGAAAAGCAGTGAGGCAGCCTTGCCTTGTCTGCCCTTGAGCAGTGCCAGCAGTGGAAGCAGAGCGAGCAGCCAGAGAAGATGGGGGTAGACGAATCGCATCACTGTTCCTCCGTGGTGGCTTTAATGAAGCGGCGAACAGAGTGCTCCATTTCCTCGAGTTGGGCTCTGGTGGCGGTTTTGCCGGCGTATTTGGCGAGGTCGCATTGGTACAGAAAAGCGCTCAGCAGTTGTCGGTGCCGGTGCAGCGCCGAATCGCCGGTGCTATCGGCTGCTTCGACGGCGCTGAGAAATTCCCGCGTTGTCTGGCTGGTGGAGCGCAGGGCGAACCGGTGTTCGATATACCGTCGTAGAATAGCCGAGACCTTGGCGGCGTAGGCGATAGAGGATTTCTCTTCAAGCAGAGGGCGGGCCAGGCTCAGCTCAGCCAGCGCCTCGATGTGGGGCTGGGGCTGTAGTACCTGTCGAAGACTGGATTTTCGGCGACGCAGGAA
>CAKZOA010000287.1 GCA_937132035.1 uncultured Desulfobulbaceae bacterium
CCGCCATCCGAGTGTCGGCAGTATCTTTTCCATTTGTCTCCAGAATATGTAACTGCGTGCTTGACTGCTCTGCGAGCCGCTACAGATGAGTATACCTGCTGTCGTCCGTTATGCAACAGCAGATGATGCGAAAAAAAAGCTGATTACCAATGAAATTCAGCTACGCGTCTGGGGGATTGGATTGCAAGAGGCAGGGCATGAGTTTCATGCGTAATCAGTAAAAAAATGCCGTGGATGCTGTGCTTACGGCTGCTCCTGTTTCGGCCAGCGTCGGGAACGGTAGGCGGTATCGTCTCTGCCGATTATAAGACAGGCGGTATCTTCGATAGTGTCGATATAGTCCGTTCCCGCCCGAGGTCCCTGAACGAAGACGGCGGTGGAGAGTGCATCGGCGGCCATGACCGTCGGCGCCAGGGTGGTGACGCTTTTCGTCAACTGCGGTGAATGGCCGGTGTGGGGATCGACGATATGATGGAAAAGTTTGGCCTCGTCGTAGAAGATCTCATAGTTTCCGGATGTAGCCACGGCACCGTCAGCCAGCCTGATAAGCTCGGGATACCGACGCTCCTTGGCCGGGTCCTGAACGGCGATGGTCCAGGGCCTGCCCCTGGCAGCGCTGCCTCTGGTGCGTATGTCACCACCGGCATTGATGAGATAATTTTCCATGCCCTGGTCATCGAGGAGTGTTGCCGCCCGGTCAACGATATACCCCTTGGCAATGCCGTCGGTGGTTATCCCCATGCCGGCTCTGGCAAAGCGAATAGTAGTGCCGTCAAGGCTCACGTGTTGCGAACCCACCAAGGGCAACCTTTCGTCTATCTCGGTTTCGCCTGGAGTCTGCCCGGCGGCAAATCGCTGGCGGTAGAGCTCGAGCAGGGGCAAAACGGTAATGTCAAAGGCGCCGCCGCTGTCGGTATGATAAAAAAGAGAGTTTCGAACGACCTCGATGAGCTCGTCCGGGGCATCGCCAATGCTGCCCCGGGCATTGAGCAGGCTCAACGGAGTGGAATCGTTATGGCGGGAGAGGATGGCGTTGAGCCGGTCGATTTCGGCAAACCCCAGGGCAATGGGCTCACGCGCCTTATCCTCGGAGCGATGAAATGTGGTGATGGACACATAGGTGCCCATCACCAGTCTGGTCTCGGTTGTTTTCAGTTCCCGGCGGCGCCCGAAAAGAAAGGCCTCAGCCTCGACCGCAGGAATCAGCGCCTGGGCTGCTCCCGCCACTCCCAACAGAGCCGAAGAGCGAAGAAAACTCCTCCTGTCAATACCCACACAACCATCCGGGAAGCAGAAAGATCATAGTATTCACGCCTGTACTGTCAGCCGGCCATCTTCAATCCGGCGGCGCTGTCGCGACTGATGGTCTCTCTGCCCTGGTAGTGTCTGAATATATCCCGAGGACATTTTGTCACACAGACCTCCTCGCAGCTCGGACCGTAGGCGATGCAGGCCTTGTGATCAATTATGACATTGTTGTCTTCATAGGTGACGGCATCGGCAGGGCAGGCCTTGACGCACATTTTGCAGCCGATACAGCCAACCTTGCACACCGCCTTGACATCCTTGCCCATATCCTTGGTGGAACAGGGGACGTAAACCCTGGCCCGCAGAGTCTGGAGCTCGATGATATCCTTGGGACAGGTTTTCACGCAGATGCCGCAGCTGACACATTTGTCAGGGTTGACCATCGGGAAATTCTCCACCATGTCGATGGCGTCGAAGGGGCAGGCTTCGGCGCATTCGCCCAGGCCAATGCAGGCATACTGGCAGGCGGACGGTCCGCCGAAGCTGAGATTGGCCGCAGTGCAGGATGGGAAACCAAAATATTCATGCTTATGGCTTACCCTGCCCTCCTCGCGCGAACAACGCACCAGGGCTATCTGGTCCTCAACGGCGGCCATCTTCTTCCCGGTCAGGTCGGCAACGGTGGTGGCTACCTTCTCCTTGCCCGGAAAACAGAGGTTGGGGGGAACCTCGGGGTCGTTGACGACTGCTATGGCATAGCCCTCGCAGCCGGGATAGCCGCAGCCGCCGCATTGGGCCAGGGGCAGCGATTCGAGCACTTCCTCTATAAGGGGATTGCTTTCCACATGAAATTTATGGGCGGCGATGGCCAGCCCGATTCCGAAAAACAGACCGATACAGCCGAGAAGGGCGATGCCGCCCAGGGCCAATTTAATGAGTTCAAAATCCATTGTCTACTCTCACTTAAAACTGATAATTATTTCTACCTTCCGGCACAGTATAACGCAGCTTCATCTTTTACAAAAGAGTTTGCTGAGGGAAAATGGAGCGCGCATTTTTGAACACCCCTAGAACAGCTTCAGGCCGGAAAAGCCGAGAAAGGCCATGGCAAACTGCCCGGCGACAATAAAAGCAATAGGCAGTCCCTTGAAAGACGGCGGTATGCGCGCCAGACTCATCCGTTCACTCACCGAGCTCATCAAGTAAAGGGCAAGGAGAAAACCGCCCCCGGCACCCAGCGAGAGCATGAAGGTTTCGGAAAAGTTGTATTCGTTGCTGGCCATGATCAGCGGTACGGCGATGACCACGCAGTTGGCTATTACCAGCACGAGGAAAACCCCGAAAGAGTTGAAAAGCACGGGGTTTACTTTGCGCAATACGGTGTCCACGGCCTGGACGGTAAGCGATGTCAAACCGATGAAGACCACAATCTGGAGAAAAGTGAGGTGATAGGGCTTGAGAATGAACTGGTAGAAAAACCAGCTCATCAGGCCGCTGGTCACCATGACCAGGGTGAAGACCACGCCCATGCCCTTGGCCGTGGTTTTGCGCTTCGAGGTGCCGAAGAAAACGCAGAGACCGAGGTACTTGGTGAAGACGAAATTCTTGATCAGCAGGGCGCCGATGAGCACCGAGAACAGATAGCCCAGATAGGACTGGGCCACGGCAAATGTTTCCTCTGCCCGGCCGCTGATTCCCTCGGCGGTGACGATATGGGTCTGGGTGGTGTTGAGGGCGTCGGCAAATACCAGGGTGGCGCTGAGCCGGTCATCGGCGACGATGACCTCATCGAGTTGCAGGCGGATATCCGGGTCATCCTTTTCGTAGACGGTATAGTTGTCGGTATTCCCCACGGTCGCCGGATCCATGGGGGCGGCAAAGTCGATGACAATCTCATTGGCCTCGCCGAAGCTTTTGTCGGTGATCACTTCGGCCGCCGCTCCGGCAGCCGGCAGGAAAAAACAGACAAGAGCGGCAAGCAACACGGTATAGAGTGCTTTTACATTCATTATTTTTGCCCCTTCGATCGTTTATATCGGTCTTCTATGTAATTGAAAAAGGCCATCATCAGGCCGACCACGAAAAATCCGGCGCTGGGCAGGATGAAGAACAGCAGCGGCTTGAAGCCGAGGACGTCGTAACCGAGGATGGCCCCGGAACCGAGCAGTTCGCGGACAAAGCCGATAACGACCATGCCGACGAGAAAACCAAGGCCCATGCCCAACCCGTCCCAGAAGGACGAACTCACCTTCTCCTTGCAGGCGAACATTTCCAGACGCATGGTGATAATGGCAAAGGCGACGATGATCTTGACGAAAATGCCCATTTTGGCATAGGCCTCGGGCAAAGCCGCCGCCAGGCTCAAATCGATGACCGTCACCCAGGTGGCAATGGTCAGGGTATAGGTAGGGATTCTGATCCGCGGATGAATGTAATCCTTAAACACCGAAATAGTCACGCTGGAGAAGACCTGGACGAAGAGTACCGCCACTCCCAGCATGAAGCCGTTCATGACCGTGGTGGAAATGCCGACGGCCGGACACATTGACAGGGCCAGTTTGAATATGGGATTTTCAGCGAGTATGCCGTTGGCGACCAGCTGAAAATTGTTTTTATCGTTTGCCACGATTACATCCTCTCTTTGCGCTTAAATTGATACGGATATATTCTGATCTTTAATGACGGAATCGAGAATACTGACCCGGTAGGCAAATTTCTTCACCATCGACCTGATACCGTCTGTGACCGCCACCGTCGAAATGGTCGCTCCGGTAAGAGCGTAGATATCGTTGCCCCGGTATTTTTCCATGACCTTTTCCAGCTCCTCGGGGGGGAGCTCCACCTGCAGGGCCTCCATATACTCATCGGGGATGGGCGCCTTGACCACGTCGAGATCCTTGAGGACCTCGAAGGGTTTGCCGGCAAACTGGTTTTTGAAGAACTCCTGTTCGATTTCGGCGCCGAGGCCCGGGTCTTCCTCGTGCTCGAGCACTTCGAAACCGATGATGGAAAAATCGGTCTCCATGGCCAGCATCACGGCGATATGGGTCTTGAATCCGGGAAATTTACCGGCAATAAGGTAGGCGGTGCGCTCACCGCCGTCGGTTATGAACTGGTACTTTTCGGCATAGCGAAGGGATTTTCCCGGGCCGATGGCGGCAACAATGGCGGCGGTCTGCTCCGCCGGATCTGCTGCTATTTCTGGTGCTATATCGACTGGATACTGTGCTTCGAGATTGCCGTCTAGATCTATTTGCAGAAAAACGAACTCCGAACCGGCATCTTCGCCCGCGGGGAGAAAATAGCCTATGAACTGCTCACCTGCCTGAGAGAGCACGTAACGGTGCACGGAGTTGATTTTCACCGATTCCGGAGCCTCGCCCTCAAAACCGAGCAGGGAATAGGCGACCCGCTCTTCCTTGACATGCTCGTTATGTTTCTTGGCCTTGTTGGTCAAAACGAAGGTCGTACCCATGACGGTGCCGGCCAGGATACAGGACAGGGTCAGACGGAAAACTATGGTGAGTATATCTTTCATTTCTCACCTCCCTGCGCCGCAGCAAAGCGCCGTTGTTTGAACCAGCTGTCGAAAACCGGCGACAGCGGATTCATCAAGAGAATAGCGTAACAGATGCCCTCGGGATAGCCTCCCTTGAGGCGGATAAGCACGGTCAGTGCGCCGATGCCGATGCCGTAGGCAATCTGTGAGGTTTTATTGGTCGGACTGGTAACATAGTCGGTGGCCATGTAGATCGCCCCCAGAAGCGCACCGCCGGTGAGAATCGCCAGCAGCGGATCACCCTGAAAATAGCTATCGCCGCCAAAGATCCAGGTGAGAGCGGCAATGGTGCCAAGCACCGACACCGGTATATGCCAGGTGATGTAGCCTTTATAGAGCAGATAGAGACCGCCCAGCAGAATGAGGAAACCGGAGGTTTCGCCGATACAGCCGGGGCGCCATCCCAGAAAGAAGCTGGTATAGAGACTGGCGCCATCACCGAATCTCTCGGTAAAAACCGCCATGCCCTGCTCCTTCATGACCGCCAGCGGAGTCGCCGTTGAAACGGCATCGATGGAGGTACCGAGATAGGCGAAAATCGCCGCCGAGTCCAGAGGCGGCAGCCAGGCGGAGGTCATGGCCACGGGAAAGGACGCCAGCAGAAAGGCGCGCCCCAGCAGGGCGGGATTGAAAAAATTATAGCCGATGCCGCCCAGGACGTGCTTACCGATATAGATGGCAAAGACCGCCGCCAGAACCGGCAGCAGCGGAGAGACGCCGGGAGGAATGACAAAGGCCAGCAGCATGCCGGTAAGGGCGGCACTCCCGTCTTTTACGGTCACCCGCCGCCCCAGGGCCTTTTGGCTGGCGGCCTCCACGGCCATGCAGCTGGCCACCGAGACCGCCGTTATCAACAGTACCTGAATGCCGAAAACGAATACCGACAGAATCAGCGGCGGCACCAGACAGGCCACCACCGTCCACATGATTTTCTCAACCGACTCGCCGCTCTTGATGTGAGGGGATACGGATACCTTCCATAACCCCTGCTGCGCCGGAGGCAGGTTGTCTTGCGCTTGCTGTTCGATCACGATTGTCCTCAATACTTATGTTATCGTTGACGACTTCCCCTATACGGATACGAAGCCGGCTGTTTCTATTGGGGGCGCTTGGCCTTCATTTTCGCCAGGCGGACAAACTGCACCAGTGGCCGCTTGGCCGGGCAGACATAGGCGCATGAGCCGCACTCGAAACACTCGAAGATACCGAACTGTTCGGTGTCCTCGCCGCGGTTGGCCTCTACATAGATCCCCACCTCCTTGGGCTCAAGCCCCATGGGACAGGCATCCAGACACCAGCCGCAGCGTATGCACTGGGAGTGGGGGGTGGTGTCGATTTCGTCTTCGGTGAGAAAAAGTACGGAGGAGGTGGTCTTGGTGATTGGGATATCAAGGCTCGATACGGCAAAGCCCATCATCGGTCCGCCGAGAACGACCTTCTGCAGTTCCGGCGTGGTGCCGCCGAGGAAATCGACGATATCTGCAAGCCTGGTACCGACCTTGACCAGCAGATTGGCCGGACGGGCAATACCCTTGCCGGAAACCGTTATCACCTTTTCATAGAGCGGCTTGTCCAGGGTAACACCATCATAGATAGTCTTGGCGGTGGAAACATTCTGGACGACGACGCCGACGGCTGAAGGCAGGGCATAGCCCGGCACCTTACGCCCCGTGAGCGAATGAATGAGTTGCTTTTCCGAGCCCTGGGGATACTTTACCTCAAGAGCCCGCACCTCGATGGTATACTCCGGTTCCGCCGCTTTCTCGGCCGCTTTGCTAAGGGCGGCGATGGCATCAGGCTTGTTGTTTTCCACGCCAATGAGGCAATTATTAATGCCGAGGATGCGCAGAATGATTTTGCTGCCTTCGATGATTTCGTCGGCATGTTCCACCATCTGCCGATGGTCGGCGGTGATATAGGGCTCGCATTCGGCGCCGTTGAGCACCAGGGTGTCGATCGGCGCGGTGGAGGGTGGCGAGAGCTTGACGTGAGTGGGAAAACCGGCACCGCCGATGCCGATAATACCGGCGTTCTTGACTTTTTCCAGCAGCGCCTTGGCATCCTCGTTTTTCCACTCGTTTCTGTCGTAGACGACGGGCTGCGCTTCGGCATCGACGGCGATGGTAATCGACGGAGCCTTCACCTGCAGAGGATGCGCAGAAGAGGAAACCGCCTTGATCTTCCCCGCCGCCGGTGCATGCACCGGTACGCCCAGCCCCTTGAGCACTTCGCCGATCATCTGCCCTTCGCCCACTTCCGTCTTCCTGGCTACGGTTGGCGTACAGGGAGCGCCGATATGCTGTCCAAGGATAATCTCCAGTTCGGAAGGCGTCGGCAATACCTCTATTTTTTTGTCCGCTGTCAGTTTCTTCGATTCCGGCGGATGAACACCGCCTTTGGGAAAAGTAAATAGTGTTGTCATAATACGAACATCGCTCAGTAAAGTATCAGCATACCCAGCCTGCGGATATACCCAATGCAGCGGTTTTACCACCGCTGCCCGTTCTATTCGATTCCTGCAAAATACTTCATGTACTGAACCCGCTGCAGGGCGGCCGGCTCCTCGCCATCCCGATAACCCAGCTTACCGCGGAAATCATCGATGGAGGCAAATGACTTGCTCTCCATCCACTGCTCCAGTCCGCTCAAAAGCTCACCGATATAAGGAGCACCGTTTTTGTACAGAGAGGAAACCACCTGTACGGCAGCAGCCCCGGCCAGCAGCTGCTTGATGAGAGCCTGGCTGTCATGAACACCGGTGGAGGCGGCGAAATCCTGGTCGAAACGTCCGGCGAGAAGGGCTATCCAGCGGAGCGGTGTAGCCAATTCCTCTGGCGTCGAAAACACCGGAGCGGAGTGCACCTTCAAGGTATCGATATCAAAATCGGGTCGATAGTACCTGTTGAACAGGACGAACCCTGCCACCTTGCCGGTCCAGCCAAGCCGAGCGACCAGGTTGGCCAGCGCCGAGGAATATCTGCTCATTTTCAAAGAAATGGGTATGGAAACCAGCTCACCCAGTTTTTCCAGGACATCAAAGTAGACCTGCTCGTAGTCAGCGCATCTTTTGTGCTGCTCCGTGGGCAGCAGGGAAATATTGATTTCCAGGGCATCGGCCCCATGGCTCTCCACGGATTGGGCAAAGGAGACCCACTCGCTGCTGGAAACGCAGTTGATCGAAGCAATTATTGGAATATCCGTTCTTTTCTTGGCCTCCTGCAGGACCTGGAGATAATCGGATACCACATTTTCCCGAGTATATTCACGAACGTAGTCAAAAGCTCCGGGATACCCGGTGTTATAGCTTTCAATGTTTTGATCCAACTCGGCTAGAATCTGCTCTTCAAAGAGTGATTTCATGACCACGGCGCCGGCATTGTTGTCTTCAAATTCGACAATCTTGTCGACGCTGTTGGTCAGTCCGCAACTGCCCACGATCAGGGGATTCTTCAGCTGCAACCCGAGATACTTCGTTGAGAGATCTTTCATATTTTCGTTTCTGGTTTGAGGAGTAATCAGCTGGACGTCTATCCTCGCACACCAGCTGTCAAAACTTTGTGCCAGTTATGCAAGAACACACACCACAATGACGATAATACAATATTGTAAGCGGCAATGTTTACCAAAATTCACTTCCCAGAACAAGGTTTTTCTTACTCGACCTCACACCTTTTATTCCACCCCCATTGGCGGTGGTGGTCTTAAGACGCCGCACACCTCTGATATCTGCATCAGTATCATGTACCGGGCATCACCGTCGCCATGGCCTACAAGGGTTGCCATGTTTGCACAAAACCGCATGATTGCTGCCATCATTTGTCATCATCGTTTTGTTGTGCCGCTTTGAAACGCACTGAGGAAAGTTAACCGACCTCCGCGGAAGGCGCCGCAGTCGATCTTTACCACAGACTCATCTGCGGTGAGGAAAACGATGCTGATTTTGCTTTTCTTTTTGTTTTCGCCTGCGTATTCTGCAAGACGTTCTTCCGTAATCCGCGGATGAATGCCGTGGTGCGTTCTCCGCCGTCACCCCGGAGGTAAAGCGCCTGCCCGAAAAAACAGGCCGTAATCTATCGATACTGATCCGCTGATTAGCAGAAAGAGCAATACACAGGTTATCTGTGATACTGCCCGCACAGGCTGTGCGGTGAGGCTCCTATGAACATTCCATCATTTTTTAAAAATCCGCATATACTCCTGACACTGGGTGCCGTAGCCATCAGCTTCTCGGGTGTCTGGGTCGAAATAGCGGATGTTCCAGCCGATTCCTCCGCCTTCTACAGAGTCTTTTTCGGTTTTCTCTTTCTTCTGGTCATTTCCCTGCACTTCCGGACAAAGATTATCCCACGCAGAGAGCACCTCCTGCTCGGCATTCTCTGCGGTGTGCTCTTCGCCCTCGATCTCTTCTGCTGGCACCGTTCCATTCTCCTCATCGGCCCGGGTCTGGCCACCATACTTGGCAACTTCCAGGTCTTCATCCTCGCCGGCATAGGCGTTTTCCTTCTGCAGGAGAAATACAGCGGGTTCCTGCTCCTGGCCATCCCGCTGGCGGTGGCCGGTTTATTTCTTATCATCGGCTTCGATGAGCGGCAGATACAGGAAAACTACGTCCTTGGTATTTACTATGGTCTGGCAACCGCCGTGCTGTATGCATCCTACATCCTCTCACTGAAACAGCTCTCCTCCAGGTGCAGTGAAACATACCAGCCGATGCTGCTCGCCTCCTTTTTTACCGCGGTGGTACTCGGTCTGGCGGTTTTTTTCACCGACACCAGCTTCGTCATTC
>CAKZOA010000288.1 GCA_937132035.1 uncultured Desulfobulbaceae bacterium
GACGAGATAGAGGAACTCACAGAAGTAGCCGAAACGATCGCCGAGCATCTTGAGAAAAGCAAAGAAACGGTCGAGGAGTTTGCCGCCGAGTTGCTGCACAGCAAAGAACTTCTCCAGTCGGTGTTCGACGGCATTACCGACCCTGTGCTGTTGCTCGACAAGCACAACAAGACGATAAAGACGGTCAACCAGGCCTTCGTTAACCGCTACCGAACTTCATTCAAAGAAGTGCTCGGCAAGAGCATAACTTCATTGCCTTTCACAGAAAACTGCCCGGTGGCCCTCTGCAGCGACCTGATCGACATCATGACAGACCAGCCGCTGACAAAAGAAATCCAGATAAAAAACGGTTCTATTTACCTCATTTACTTTTATCCGGTGGACAACGATACCTCGCAGTCCAAGGACATCGTCTGCTATGTCAAAGATATCACCGAGCAGCGTAAGCTGCAGCATCATGTCCAGAACACCGAGAAGCTCGTCTCCATAGGACAGCTTGCCGCCGGAGTCGCCCATGAAATCAACAATCCGCTTGGGATTATCCTCTGTCACCTGGGACTGGTAAAGGACGAAAGCAACCTCAGCGAAGAGGCTAAAGAGGACCTGCATATAATAGAAAAACACGTTGACAACTGCAGGAATATCATCTCAGATTTGCTGCGTTTTTCCAGGCAGTCCAAACCGACACTCAGCCCTTCCTCGATAAACGGTCTGGTAGTGGAGGTGGTGTCCATGGCCAGGAATCAGATGGAGATGCAGTCCATTCGTCTTGAGACTTCCCTGGATGAGAACATTCCGCTGCTGGCCATCGACAGTGACCGGATGCGCCAGGTTCTGCTCAACCTTCTGCTCAACGGCGCCCAGGCCATCGGCAAAGAGGGCGTCATTCGATTTACCAGCACCTACTCCCCCTCTAACGGCACCATAGTGCTTAGTATTCAAGATAACGGCTGCGGGATTCCTGAAGAGCTGCAGGATAGAGTCTTCGATCCATTCTTCACCACCAAGTCCACAGGTAAAGGTACAGGTCTGGGACTAAGCGTCAGTTACAGTATCGTCCGGGAGCACGGCGGCGATATCGTCGTCGAAAGCAGCACCGAAGAGGGGTATACCCGATTTGTCATAACATTACCCATGGAGAATGACGGTGAGTGAAACCAGAATGCTTATTGTCGATGACGAGCATGATATGCGCTCGGGACTCCAGCGCATTCTCAGCCGTAAACTCCCCCACATCGATGTAACGACCTGCGGCAGCGGTGCCGCGGCACTCGCCCTGCTGCAGGACTCCTCCTTCTCCCTGGCCCTGATCGATATCAAGATGGAAGGCATGGATGGTCTTGAGCTGCTTGCGGAAATGCGAATGTTCGACCCCTGGATGACCGTTATCATGATGACAGGGTATGGCACCATCGAAACTGCCGTCAAGGCGATGCGCGCAGGAGCCTATGATTTCATTTCCAAACCATTTGATAAAGAGACACTTCTCAGGATCGTCGGCAAAGGTCTCGAACGCAACCAGCTGATACGTGAAAATCTCTACCTCAGAGAGAAGGTGAAAAATGGCGGCGGGGCTTCCGAGTTCGTAGGTTCCTCCGAAAGGATGCGTGATTTTCTGTATAATCTCGATATCGTCGCCAAATCGAATTATACCACGCTGGTGCGTGGTGGGTCGGGAACGGGCAAAGAACTCACCGCTCGAGCCATCCACAGCCTCAGTAATCGAGTTGACAAGCCGCTGGTCATGGTCAATTGTCCCGCCATCCCGGAAAACCTGTTGGAGAGTGAACTGTTTGGACATACCAGGGGAGCCTTCACCGACGCCACCCAGACACAGAAGGGCATGTTCGCCGAAGCCAACGGCGGCACCATCTGTCTCGACGAAGTGGGCGATTTGCCTCTGCAGACTCAGAGCAAACTCCTGCGCGTTTTACAGGAACAGGAATTCAGGCCTCTTGGCAGTTCCGAGACCCAGAAAGTGGATGTCCGGGTGGTTGCCCTGACCAACCTCGACCTCGAGCAGATGATAGAAGACAAGCTTTTCCGGGAAGATCTCTACTACCGTCTCAATGTGGTGACCCTGAATACTCCCTCCCTCCGGGACCTGCGTGATGATATACCTGAACTCATACACCACTTTACCCTGAAGGTTTGCGAGGAACTCAACGTACCTCCGAAAACTTTCTGTCAACGGGCCGTCTCAAATCTTGTGGACCGCGACTGGCCCGGCAATGTCAGGGAACTGCAAAATGTGGTGCGAAGAATCGTTATGTTCAGCTCCGGTCAGATTATTCAACTGGACGATCTCAACTTCATTGAAAACCCTCTCCATAAAAGCGGCAGGCGCGCTGAATCCACCGGTGGACTCCCGGTACCCACTGAGACGACCTACAAAGACGCCAAACAGCAGGTTGTCGATACCTTCACTATCAAATACATCGTTTCACTGCTGAACAAGACCAAGGGAAATGTCTCCCAAAGCGCCGAAATAGCAGGTGTCTCACGGGCAGCGTTGCAAAAGATCATGAAACGGCTCAATATCCAGGCCGCCGAATACCGCGGCCACGATACGGAAGAGTAGGAGCAGGAAGCAGAAATTCCAGCGTGGACCGGTCAGAGCCTATACATTCCCATCGCATCTTTTTTCGGCCCGAGTATGCCCAGCTGCGGGAATACTCGGCGGGCAATAAGAAAACTGAGTACGATGATAGCAAAAAGAGCCACCAGTTCAAGTACGGCCAAACCGTCCGGAGCACCGACGAGAAGGAGGTTTTCAAGAAGATCAATGGAAAACCATATTCCTGTGAGCCGGTACACACCTCCATGAAAACGAAAGACGAAATAGGCGAATACCAGTGGAATCAACGTCGTTATGGCAATAAAGAGAGTTGGCTCATCGGGTTGCACAGGCAGTCCATTGTACAGATTCAAAGCGGCATAGACCACCAGCAAAACACAGAGAATCGCATTGTGGGTGAGATACTTTCGCCGCAGTTCCTGGTCGGGTACGGCGGCAATGCAGTAAGCGATCGTGGCCGATTTGGCAGGCGACTCGGCCACAAGTCTCTCAAAGATCTGCGTTTTTGTCCTTCCATGCTCCAGTTCTGCCACCACCCTGTTCTGTATATCGCCAAACCCCATACACTTCCCTTGAATTAATAGTGTGTATTCTCTTCATCTCAACCGACCGTCAACACAACCGCCTGGTGGTCAGCCCGACTTGTTGCCGCCTCCATTTGATGATACACTGAGACGATACTCATCAAATGGCATGGAGACAATACTATGCGGATCTGGCTTCCCTGTGCTCTCTACCAGTTCTTTCCGCTTTTTTGCGTCTTGTTGGGGTTCTATATTATAGCCACCCTGCACACACTCCTGGCCATTGTCGTTACAGCGACACTCTATACGTATTCTTTCACTATCCTGTGGATGCGCTGGCATAATGAGCCTGAAGAAGAAGATGAGAGCTGATTTGCCACTACGCTGTTCAATACAATCAACTTTTTTTGCAGACGGCAGCTGATACATGACCGTGGGGAATTAAGTAATAAAGAAAATGCTGGACTCCGCCGATAGGAGATAATACCGTCTTAATACCGTCTGCAGCGGTGAAAGTTGGACTGGTGGTAATCGGTGCCCGAATCCTCGCCGGGCAAGAGAATCGGAAACTCATGCCTTATACCTGTTGTGACAATGTTTATCCATCGTTTTTTATGGCTGCACTCTGTACAAATCTGTTTCGTTCTGGTGCCGCAAGCCTCTGTTGTTTCATTCTCTTGCTCATCCTTGGTTTCTCCACTGCGATGGCGAGCAGTCCCCTTCACCTCTCTTCTGCCGAGAAGAGTTGGCTGAAGAACCATGCCAAAATTCGGGTTCAACTCGCTGAAGACTGGCCCCCGTACAACTACGTCGAAGACGGAAAGCCGAAAGGTTACGTCAACGAATATCTCCTTCTGCTTGCAGATCAACTGGGGATTGAGGTCTCTTTCGTCAGCGGTTACAGCTGGAGCGAATACGTGTCGATGCTTGAAACACAAGAAATCGACTGTATAACCAACATGACCGTTACGCCTCAGAGGCGAAAACGGTTTCTGTTTTCCCAGAAAAGCGTGGTCGACGTCTTCAATTCCATTCTGACGCGTAAAAACAGTACAACACCGACGGATCTGGAACAATTGAGGGGAGCCACCGTGGCCGTGGCCCGCGGCTATGCCCAGGAGGAGCTGCTCGAACGCTATTATCCCGATATCACTCTACTGACCACTGCTAATCTGCTGGATTCCATTCGCCGGGTGATGTCGGGCGAAGCCGATGCCGCCATAGGCGCGCATGGCGTGTTCAACTACTATATCGGCAAGCATCTGCTCGACGAGGTTTCGAGCATTCCGATTACCGCCAATGTCATATTCCCTTCGGCACCGCACCATCTCGCCGTTCATCCCGACAACACCATCCTCCTGAGCCTGCTCGACAAGGCGGCCGCCTCTCTGAGCAAGGAGGAATTGAGTCAACTTCACACCAGATGGTATATGAGCCAGAGTAAAGGAACACAGCCGCGGCTAAGTGAAGCGGAGCGCCGTTATCTGGCCGAGAAAAACCATTTCAACCTCTGCGCCGATCCAGATTGGATGCCCCTGGAGGGCATCGCCCAGGGCAATCATATCGGCATGGCCGCCGATTACATGCGCCTTTTGGCCGCTCGGCTTGGAGTGAGGATGGAATTGGTCCCCACCACGTCGTGGCAACAGACCCTGGAGTTCGCCGAGAGCAGACGTTGCGACCTGGTATCCCTTGCCATGTCGACGCCTGACAGAAGGTTCTATCTTCATTTCAGCAAGCCCTATTTCACCACGCCGCTGGTGGTCGCCACCAGGGAATCGGCACCGTTCATCGCTGAGTTCGGCGCTCTGCGGGACAGGAGAGTGGGGGTCAAGAAAGGCTACGCATTCGGTACTCTGCTCAGACAGCGTTATCCGCAGGTGGAAATCGTGGAAGTAGCCACAGTGCAGCAGGGACTGACCATGGTCCGCGACGGCAACCTGCACGGCTTCGTCGGTTCGCTGCCCACACTTGTCTACACTCTCCAAAAACACTATCCCGGTGATATGAAGATCGCCGGCAACACCGGTGAAGATCTCGAACTGCGCATGGGCCTTCGCAACGATGAACCGCTTCTGCTTTCCGCCATGAACAAAGCGATTGAGTCGATCACGGCGGAGGAGCACCAGGAAATCCTCAACCGCTGGGTATCGGTACAGTATGAAGAAGGCACCAATTATCGCCTGATCTTTGGCATCCTAGCAGGTGGTGCCCTTCTTTTTTTCCTGTTGTTCTACCGGCAGATCACCCTCAAGAGATTCAACAGCAAACTGCGCCGCCGCAACCAGGAGATTGTCGAGCAATCGGAGCTGCTGCAAAAAACCCAGCAGCAACTGCTGTTGACCCAGTACGCCGTCGACTCC
>CAKZOA010000289.1 GCA_937132035.1 uncultured Desulfobulbaceae bacterium
TTAATTCACCTTTGATAAGGATTGAATGATCATTGTGTCTAATAATACGATTGGCTCTAATTCGATTTTTTCACCAATAAAATTAGTGATCTTTAGTGCAATATCAGTATCAAATGACATATCATAACGCTGGAATAACGATTGAAATAAGTCATCTTTGTTTCGAAATATCCATTCAGCAGTGAAAATTTCAGAATCATCAATTAGTAACCTACTGCTTTTTATTGATTTTTGAGCTTCTCTTATGTCGTCGTCTTCATTATTTAGAAATGCAAATACTTGCTCAATTTCTCCTTCAATCACCGGTTCAATTACAAGAATTTTACCGCTGTTCTTTAAGACTCTATTCGCTTCTCCAATTGCTTTCCGACTATTCTGATGATGCAATGAAAGGGTGAATATTACAATGTCAAAAATGCTATCAGGGAAGTTTAGTTTCTCTCCAGACCCAGTTCTAAAATCTACACCAGAAATATCTGTTTTAGCCTGTTTGATCTTTTTCTCATCTGGATCTACAGCAATTAGTGAATGAGATTGTGTAGATAATAAAGATGAAATCCGTCCATCTCCACAGCCAACTTCGAGGACATATTTGTTCTTTAACTCTGTATAGAAAATTATTTTCTCGTATATTTTTTGTCCACTATACTCTTTCATATATGTCCTTGTTTTTTTGAGGCACAAGAGAGAACATCTGTGGCTTGTCCGCAGAATGGTGTTGTTGGATTAAGTGTTTGATTCCCCATGAATTGCCAGTAAGCCGAGCGTTTGACATCCGGCAATTCAGCGGTGCAGTTGACGCGTTCGTTCTTCAATGCGCGGTTCCATAAAAGTTCATATTTATTAGGCAAGGTTCGGGCTTAAATGATCTATCGGAGGGATATATTTCACAACCTCCCTTTCTATTTTTTTTCCTGCTTTTTCCTGTGCTATTTTCATGTTAAATCTCATCTGAAGAATTTACCAAAATTCAGGTTCAATACTGGAATAATTACCTAGCCGTAATGCTGCGTCGCCAGTGATTTTACGTTTGCTATTTATTATCTGATTTATGCGATTTGGAAACACATTTATATCTCTGGCCAATTGGGATTGAGAGATCTTCATCGGCTTAAAGGATTCTTCCGGAAGAATGTCGTCTGGTGCTATTGGAGGGAGTTTTTTAGCCATAATATTCACCTCAATGATAATCTACAATTTCATCATATGTGTTTTCTTCTTCCCATTTGAAACAAATACGCCATCAAGAGTCTATTCGTATGCTGTATTGCTCTTTTCTGTCACCTTTTAATACGGTTCGTCCGAAATGAGCGTACGCATGCCTCAAGGTGGCGGTAAACAAAAATGTTTGCAGCCGCAGGATGCTCCTCTGGCAGATGGCTGGATAGTGCCGTTTGTCATTGCGGCGAAGGCCGCAATCCGTGCGCCTGGGAGTCGAATTTCTTTTGTTGAAAACTTCTCCTTCAACCTCCACTTCAATTCTTCAATCTCCCTGTCCTCTTTTTCGCTTCTTCGTAACCGTTTCCGCTCCTGGCTTACCGCGCTATAACCCACGCCAAACAAGCAGCCGATCTCCTTCCTCCGAAGTCCGCCATTGCGGAATAACAGATCCATAACCAAGCGCCGTAGATTTCCCTTCTCTCGCTTTTTGTTCACCAGTATACTTACGAAAGGCCTGAACCCTGACAGAAGTAAGATGAATGTACCCCGTACCTCCGTCATGCGATCTATTTGCTCTTGCGGTCAGACAATGTTATTCTTACAACAACATTGAGAAATGCCTGAATATGCACACTGCACATGGCAAGCTCCCCTTTCTTGCGATCATCTGACATCAATGCCGGCGGAAGGCTTTGAAACATCAGGAAAAACATCCTGTCCGGGAATTAAGGCTGTGCGGCTCCCCATGTCTTCACGGACCGTGTTTCAGACAGATCATTTACTGAGCGCCATTTATGGCCGACAGATAGAGGACGAAGTGAAGATAACCTTTACCGACGGAAAAGAGATAGAATGCGAACCAGGGCTGACGGTGATGGAGGCGATTCACCGAAGCGGACACGTGGTCCTTGACTCCATATGCGCCGGCAAAGGGTTATGCGGCAAGTGCCGTATTCAAGTACAAGAAGGAGAAGTGACACCTGTCACGCAAAACGAGCTCGAAAACCTCGACAAAGATCATCTTGCCAAGGGACAGCGGCTTGGGTGTGAATGTTTCCCCCGCGGCGACCTGGTCATCGATGCCGAAGGCCACAGTTCTTTTTCGACACCATATAAAATAGCCCTGCCGCTGCAGACGGAAGAGTTGGACCGGCATCCAAACGTAATCAAAGTGGCCATGCAACTCACCCAGCCTTCTCTGGAGGACCCGACACCGGACCTGCAGAGGGTACTGCAAGGTATCAAAGACGAAGGATTTATCGTCAGGAAATTTTCTCCTCATTTTCTGCCATGGCTACCGGAACTACTGCGTGGCGCATCCTGGCGGGTAACGGCCGTGATAGTCGACTACATGCTCAGTTCCATCGAACCAGGCGATACCAGCAGCAACAATTATGGGATAGCCTTTGATCTTGGCACCACCACCGTTGCCGCCTACCTGCTGGACATGAGCAACGGCAGGCTCATAGCCCAGGCCTCCGAGACGAACCGGCAGGTCGAATTCGGGGCCGACGTGCTCACAAGGATCGATCGTGCCCATGAAGGCGATCTCTATTTTCTGCAACAGGCCGCCCTCGCCTCGCTCAACAGTCTGGTGGTAGAACTGACCCGCGATACCGAAATCCTCCCGGCGAATATCTATGAAGCCGTCATTGTCGGCAACACCTGCATGCATCACATACTCCTGGGCATCGATCCTTACCAGGCCGGCGTATCGCCCTTTTCCCCCTTTCTCAACAACGCCCTGGATCTTCGCGCCGACGACGTGGGCATCCAGCTAGGCACCGGCGGCAATCTCTATCTGCTGCCGCTGGTTTCAGGTTTTATCGGCGCCGACACCATAGCCGATATCATCGCGCTCGATATGGACAGGGAAACAGAGCCACATTTGCTCATCGACATCGGCACCAACGCGGAAATGGTCCTGTCCACCGCTGAGACCCTCTATGTCTGCGCCGCTGCCGCCGGACCGGCCTTTGAGGGCGGAAGAATCAGCTGTGGAATGCGTGCAGCCCCCGGAGCCATCGACCATGTCGAGATCGTCGATGGGAAATTGCACTGTCGGACCATCGATAATCGTCCCGCAATGGGCATAACCGGCTCCGGCATGGTCTCCATAGCTTCAGCTCTAAAGCGTCACGGTCTGCTCAAGCGGCGCGGCGGTGTGAAAATCAACAAGGTGCCGCAAAGCTGGCTGGCCTCGGATGGCAGGGGCATCGTTCTTGCCGCCGCCGACGAGACCAAGTTGGGAATGCCTCTCATCCTCACCTGGCGGGATATCGGCGAAGAGCTGGTTATCGCGGTTGCCGCCATCAAGGCCGGATATCAGATTCTCCTCAAGGAAGCCGGCCTGCACCTGGCCGAGCTGAGCAAAATCAGCGTTGCCGGCGCATTCGGCAATTACCTTGATTTCGACGAAGCAATCGATATCGGTCTGCTGCCCGACTTCTCCAGAGAACGCTTCTATGGTGTCGGCAATGCGGCCGGAAAAGGGGCGGTGCGGGCCCTGCTATCTCATAGAGAACGAAAGCGCGCAGAAGAGTGCATAGAAAAAGTAAAGTACATAGAGCTCTCCATTCATCCCGAATTCAACACCCTCTTCGCACGCAGCATGCAGCTTTCACAGTAATCTCGGCAGCATTTTGCCGGTATATGTGGCTGGCACCTCAGCAGAGGATACCTGCAAAAGGCCAGGACCATCCTTTTTTCTATCTTGCCGATCAAGCCAAAAACATCACCACCGACCCGGCATCGAGGCGTTAATGTCCCAAGACAACCAGTGCTGCCCTTGCTGCCGCAAGACGGGCAACCGGCACCCGGAATGGAGAGCAGGATACATAATTGAGGCCCAGGGTATGACAAAGGGCAATCGACTTCGCCTCACCTCCATGTTCACCGCAGATACCCAATTTCAGATCCGGATTAACCGAACGCCCTTTCTCCACGGCAATTCTCATCAGTTCCCCCACGCCGTCCCGATCAATGGTTTCAAAAGGATTCTCCGGCAGTAGCTCGTGCACCAGATACTCGATGAGAAAGCTCGACTCCGCGTCATCACGCGATATGCCATAGGTTGTCTGGGTCAGATCGTTGGTGCCGAAAGAGAAAAACTCGGCGTGCCGGGCAAGCTGATCTGCGGTGAGTGCCGCCCGGGGTATCTCGATCATTGTGCCAAACTTGTATGTGATCTCCATACCCTGTTCCTGCATGACCCTTGCCGCTTCCTTTTCGAGAATCTGCCGTTGAAATATCAATTCGTTGACATGGCTGGTGAGCGGGATCATGATCTCCGGGCGAACATCTATGCCTTCCTGAGAAGTCAGGCAGGCGGCTTCGAGGATCGCTCGTACCTGCATCTGCGGCAGCTCGGGGAAATGATTGCCAAGACGGACCCCCCGAAGACCCAGCATCGGATTCTCCTCACGAAGAGCCTCAACCCGGTGGAAAATCGCTTCCTTCTCCCGCAGTTGCTGGAGCAGCTCATCGATTTCCTCCAGGTTAGGAGCATGCTGCAGCTGTATCTTCAGGTTGTTCATATCGCGCAGCAGAGAATCGTGATCTGGCAGAAATTCATGTAACGGGGGATCGATCAGCCGAATTACCACGGGAAGGCCGTCCATCACCCGAAACAGCCCGGCAAAATCCTCGCGCTGATAGGGAAGCAGCGAGTTGATTGCCTCGGTCCGGTCAACCGGCGTGTCGGCCAGAATCATTTTCTGGACAAAGGGCAGCCGCTCGGTCTCCATGAACATATGCTCGGTCCGGCACAGACCGATGCCTTCAGCGCCATATTCTCTGGCTCGACGCGCATCGACGGGGTAGTCGGAATTGGCCCACACCTGGAGGGTACGGAAGTCGTCAGCCCAGGAGAGGAGTTTGAGCAGCCAGCTATCCTTCATATCCGGCTCTTTGGTCGATACTTTCCCCAGGTACAATTCGCCGGTTGTACCATCGATGGAAATATATTCACCCTCTTTGATCAGAATGTCGCCGACGCTCACCTCCCGTCGGGTCAGATCGATATCCAATTCATCAACCCCCACCACCGCAGGTTTGCCGAATTGGCGGGCGACGAGAGCGGCATGACTGGTTCTCCCGCCTCTGCTCGTCAATATTCCCTTCGCCGCCAGCATGCCATGCACATCATCCGGCCGCGTCTCCGGCCGTACCATGATCACTTGCTTGCCTTCCTCCTTTCCCCATGTTTCAGCGAGATCGGCATCAAGAGCAATTACCCCTACGGCGGCGCCTGGGGAAACGTTTAGGCCTTTTCCGAGAAACCGCTTTTCTGCATGTGCCGCCTCCAATGCTTCCCGGTTGAATTGCGGGTGAAAGAAAAAATCAATGAGGTCGGGGGTAACCCTCATAACCGCCTCTTCCCGGGTTATAAGACCTTCCTCCGCCATATCCACAGCTATGCGCACCGCTGCCTGGGGTGTGCGTTTACCGTCCCGGGTCTGCAGCATCCACAATTTCCCGTTTTCGATAGTGAACTCGACATCCTGCATGTCGCGGTAGTGCTGTTCCAGCAACTCGGCAACTCTTTCGAACTCCTTATGCACCTCGGGCATTTCGTTGTGCAGCTCTGAGAGATCTTTGGTCTTGCGAATCCCGGCCACGACATCCTCACCCTGTGCATTGGCGAGGTAGTCACCCTCTATCCTCCTCTCACCGGTCGTGCCGCTTCTGGTCAAAGCAACGCCGGTGGCGCTGTTTTCACTGATGTTGCCGTAGACCATGGTGACGATGTTTACGGCGGTACCGAGATCATGGGGTATTCCCGACGCGTTCCGATAATCCCTGGCCCGTTTGCCGTTCCAGCTCATGAATACCGCTTCGGTTGCCATCTGCAACTGGGCATAGGGTTCTGTCGGGAACTGGTGATGGGTGTGAAAACGGAAGATATTCTTGAATTCCTCAGTAATTATCTTCCAGTGCTCCGCTGTGAGTTCGGCGTCTGTCTTGACACCTGCTTTTTTGCGTGCCCTGGTGATCACCTCCTCAAACCTCTCGTCCGGAATGTGCATGACCACACTGCCGAACATCTGGATAAGGCGCCTGTAGAGATCATAGACAAAACGGGGGTTCCCCGTCGTTTCAATGTGCTTCTCCACCGTTTCATCATTCATGCCGATATTCAGGACGGTGTCCATCATTCCGGGCATGGAAAATTTGGCCCCGGAGCGGCAGGACAGCAACAGCGGATTATGAACATCTCCAAAACGCTTTCCCGTAGATTTTTCAATTTTTTTCAGCTCGCCCAACACCTGGTCCCACAGTCCCTCCGGCAGTTGTTCTCCCAACGAAAGATACTCGTTACAGGCTTCAGTGGTAATGATAAATCCAGGAGGGACAGGTACTCCGATACGCACCATGTCTGCCAGGTTAGCTCCCTTGCCGCCAAGCAGACCACGAACCCTGTCCCACGAATTACCGACGTACTTTTCCACTTCATCAAGCTTCTCAAAGCCAAAAACCCACTGTTTGTTCACCGTTTCTTCCTCCATACATTGCATTGATCCGTTATCTTCAAATACCTGAAATTATTTGTATGAAAACACACAAAAATCGACGTTCGCACATGTCATGCTGCCTGCCGCTTCCACACCAAATACCTTGACCTTCACAATAGTATAAATCATTTCTATCATTTGTATAAATGCTTTTTATCAGCAAGATATGTATTACCTCTACCTCACCGAAAATACGTATTTTCCATCTTTACATTTTTTGCGTTATCCGGAAGATATATTGAATTTTTCTTGGAAAGATCGAAGGGACTGATTTTAGCAATGCCTGCAAGAAAGGATGTTGCCGTTACCAATAAGGGTTGTCAA
>CAKZOA010000290.1 GCA_937132035.1 uncultured Desulfobulbaceae bacterium
AGAACCAGGCGATAAAGATACGCAGGAGCAGCTGCTGGGCAAGGCTCATGCGGGCATGGGGCGGCATCTCGAAGGCACGGAACTCAAGAAGACCCAGGCGGCCGGAGGAGCTGTCGGGAGAATAGAGCTTGTCTATGCAGAATTCAGCCCGATGGGTATTGCCGCTGACATCGACGAGAAGATTGCGGTAAAGCCTGTCTACCAGCCACGGAGGGCAGGGGGTGCCCGACTGCGAGTGGCGATCTTCTTCGGCAAAGGCGATCTCGAGTTCGTAGAGGCTGTCGTGCCGGGCTTCGTCGATACGGGGCTGCTGGGAGGTCGGGCCGATGAAAAGCCCCGAGAACAGATATGACAGGGAAGGGTGATTGTTCCAGAAGGTGATGAAACTGCGTAAAAGATCGGGCCTGCGCAAAAAAGGGCTGTCGGCGGGGATTGAGCCGCCGACGACGATGTGGTTGCCTCCCCCTGTGCCGGTGTGACGGCCGTCCACCATGAATTTCTCAGTGCCGAGCCTGCACTCACGGGCGATATCGTAGAGTCTGGTCGTATGATCGACCATCTGCTCCCAGCTGTGCATGGGCTGGATGTTGACTTCGATAACGCCTGGATCGGGCGTTACCTTGAGACTCTCCAGCCGGTGATCTGCTGGCGGCGTGTATCCCTCGATCACCACCGGTAATTCCGCATCCTTTGCCGTTTTCTCAATGGCGGCAATCAGCTCGAGATATCCCTCCAGAGAGGTGATCGGCGGCATGAACACATAGAGTCGGCCCTCGCGCGGCTGGACGCACAATGCTGTCCTCACTACCCAGGCGGCCGACTCCCCCTTGACCGGCTGAACCTCGGCGTATGGCTGAGGTTGGCCGTGAACAGTGCCGCTGACGAATTCCTGTGCCTCTCCGGCCTCGGAACGCTGCCCGTCATGGTAACCGGGAAGGGGGCCGCGTTCGGCCAGCGGATCCATGCTGAACTGTACCGGCAGATCTTCCTCGGCCACCCATGGCAGCGAGTCGAGCGGCAGGCGCAGACCGGCGGGCGAGTCACCCGGCAAAAGAAACATATGCTCCCCCCTGAAGGGCCAGGGCCCGCTTTTCCACGAGCCATGCTGCAGGGGCAGCACATAGCCGGTAATTGAACCCAGGCCTTTGGCGAAGGAGCGCATCATTCTGGCTCGTTTCTCTGGATCTTCGAGCTTTGGATCGCTGGGGTCGACGTTTATCGGCAGTGTGTGTTCTTCTTTGAGATAGTGAAAGATATCCTCGTAGGTTTCACGAATGAAGCGGCGATCAACTCCCAGAGTCGAGGCCAGGGTTTCGATGAAAATTTTTGCCTCGCCGATTCCATATCCATAGTCCCTGGCAACATCGGCCAGCAGTGAACTGTCCATCCACACCGGTACCCCATCCCGGCGCCAGTAACATCCCAATGCCCAGCGCGGCAGGGATTCGCCTGGATACCACTTGCCCTGACCATAATGGAGCAGACCGCCGGGAGCCCACTCCTTCTTCAGTTTCTTGATGAGAATTTCGGCAAGCTCCTGCTTTTCCTGGCCCAGCGCATCGGTATTCCACTGGGCATCTTCCATATCATCAATAGAGACGAAGGTGGGTTCCCCCCCCATGCTTAACCTGACGTCCTGGTCGACAAGTTCCTTGTCGACGCTCCTGCCCAACTCGACGATCGAAGTCCAGATCTCTTCCGGGTAGGGTCTGGTGGAACGGGGTGCCTCGAAAATGCGCTTGACGGACATAGTGTGACTGAACTCCACCTCGCATTCATCCAAGGCTCCGCTTATCGGTGCGGCGCTTTGCGGCTCGGGTGAGCAGGCCAGGGGGATATGACCTTCGCCTGCGAAGAGCCCTGAGGTCGGATCCATACCGACCCAGCCGGCTCCGGGGATATAGACCTCGGTCCAGGCGTGGAGGTCGGTGAAATCCTCTTCAGGACCCGAAGGTCCGTCAAGCGATTTGACATCCTGCTTCAGCTGGACCAGGTAGCCGGAGACGAAGCGGGCGGCAAGGCCAAGATGTCTGAGAATGTTAACCAGCAACCAGGCGGAGTCCCGGCATGAACCGCTGCCGAGTCGGAGCGTTTCCTCACAGCTCTGCACGTTGGGCTCCATACGGATAAGGTAGTTCACCGTATTGCTGAGCTTGATATTGAGCGCCACCAAAAAATCTATCGTCTGCTTTTCTTCGGTGTCGATTTCAGCAATGAACTGCTTAAGCATGTCGCCGGGGGGGGTTCTGGCGAGATAGGGCGCCAGATCACCTTTGAGCTCGGACTCGTAGGTGAACGGGAAGGTATCCGCGTCCGGTTCAAGAAAAAAATCGAAGGGATTGATGATGATCATCTCGGCGACGAGGTCGATTTCAACATGGAATTCCTCTGTCTTTTCGGCAAAGACCAGGCGGCCGAGATAGTTGTTGAAAGGATCCTGCTGCCAGTTGAGAAAGTGCTCCTCCGGTTTGACCTTCATGGAGTAGCTCAGAATTGGAGTCCGGCAATGCGGAGCCGGACGGAGCCTGACGGTCTGAGGAGCCAGGTTGATTGGTCGATCGTAAGTATAGGAGGTTTTGTGGTAGAGCGAAATATGTATTCCCACTGGAGTTGTATCCTTGATTGAAGAGAATAAGGGCGTTGTCGTGAGGCAACGGGCAATATCGTCGGGCTGGACGAGCTAGTGTTTTATAGCAGCTACTGTTCCTGTTTGGCGCTTGTGCTGTCAGGCATGATGTTGAAAAAGGATGTGCCGATAGCCGCCCCGACCCCATTTATTCTGTTCTGCAGGTTATCGAGATATTCATGCATGCCGGTGTCTATTACATCCTGAATGTCGGTGAATTCAAGGTCCGCCAGTATCCGCCCCAGTCGTTTTTCAACAGGGTTCATGGCAGCTCCCCGGGGGGTGCCGGTGATGCGGTGAAGACATATATTGGCCTTGTTGATACAGTGTTTGATTGAGCGGGGGAACTGGTTGTCGAAGATGAGAAAATCGGCCACCTTGTGGGGGGTGATGTTGTGGTGCTGTTTGCGGAACATCTCAAAGGCGCTCGCTGATTTGAGCACCGCCATCCACTGGATATGATCGATGGGTGCATTGACCAGACTGGCCTGCGGCAGCAGCATGAAATATTTGACATCGAGGATTCTTGATGTCTTGTCCGCCCGCTCCATCATCATACCGATGCGGGCAAAATTCCAGGCTTCGCCATGGCTCATGGTACAGTCCATAAGACCGGTGAAGAGATGGCTGCGCATTTGAATAATCTTGAAAAACCGGTGCGGGTCCTTGAAGGCCATGCGTACGCTTTGCTCACTGGTCAACTCCAGATAGAAATTGTTGAGATGTTCCCACATTTCCGATGAGATGATTTCCCGGATGGACCTGGCGTTTTCGCGTGCGGCGAGCAGGCATCTGATGATAGAATTGGGGTAGTCCCTGTCGAAGGTAAGGAAGCGTATGACTGCATCCTGGCTGTATTCGGGGTCTTGCTTCTCAAAGAATTCGTGGTCGCCGGTGGTCATAACCAGCGGTTTCCAGTGTTTGCCCTCTTCTGTCGGCATGTCGAGCAACAGGTTGAGGTTGACGCTTATGAAACGGGCCACATTTTCAGCCCTCTCTATATAACGGCTCATCCAATAAATTGAGTTTGCCACACGGCTCAGCATACTGTGTCCTCCGAGAATTAAATCGTTTATACTACCCAGGTATCCTTGCTGCCGCCGCCCTGGGAGGAGTTGACCACCAGCGATCCCTTGGTGAGGGCGACGCGGGTGAGCCCCCCAGGTTGCACGTAAATGTCTTCACCATAAAGTATGTATGGGCGAAGATCGACGTGACGGCCCTCGATCTTACCGTCAATGATGGTGGGCACCCGGGAGAGTGAGATGGTCGGCTGGGCCATGTAGTTGCGTGGTTCTGCTTCGATTTTCTTGGCAAATTCCGCCCGCTCCTCCTTGCTTGCATGGGGGCCTATAAGCATGCCGTAACCGCCGGATTCGTTGGCGGCTTTGACCACCAGTTCATCTAGATGGGCGAGGACATACTGGCGGTCACTTTCTATTCCGCATATGTAGGTCGGCACATTGGGCAGTATGGCTTCTTCTCCGGTATAGTATTTGATGATTTCCGGCACATAGGCATAGATTACCTTGTCATCGGCTATACCGGTGCCGGGGGCATTGGCCATGGCGATGCGCCCCGACTTGTAGACATCGATAAGCCCTTTAACGCCCAGCAGTGAATCAGGGCGGAAAACACTGGGATCGATAAAGTCGTCATCTATTCGCCTATAGAGAACATCCACCCGCTGCAGCCCTTTAGTGGTCAGCATGTGTACAAAACCGTCGGAGACGACAAGATCCCTTCCTTCGACAAGCTCGACCCCCATCTGTTGGGAGAGGAAGGAGTGTTCGAAGTACGCGCTGTTGTAGATCCCCGGGGTGAGTACGCCGATTGTCGGCGACTCTATACCGTCGGCGGCGAGGTACTCAAGCATTTCCAGAAGTTTACCAGGGTATTCATCTACCGGCCGAACCCGTGAGGCTTGAAAGACCTGGGGAAAAGTCCGCTTAAGAACCTGCCTGTTTTCAAGAACATAAGAGACACCCGAAGGGCAGCGGAGATTGTCTTCCAGCACGAAAAAACCTCCATCGCTGTCTCGTACCAGATCGGTACCGGTTACATGACACCAGATACCCCGGGGCGGTGTGAAGCCTTCACATTCGCGACGGTAGGTTTTGCTTGAGAGAATAAGATCCTCGGGCACAACCTTGTCCTTGAGAATCTTCTTGTCGTTGTAGATATCCTGGAGAAACAGGTTGAGGGCATAAATGCGCTGTTTCAGCCCTGATTCTATCTGTTGCCAGTCCTGTTTCGAGACGATTCTGGGGATGAGGTCGAAGGGGAATATCTTTTCAGTACCCTCCTCCCGGCCATAGACATTGAAGGTGATCCCCATTTTGAGAAGAAGTGCTTCCGCCTCCTTCTGACGCAGTGTTAGATCGCCTTCAGGAAGAGATTCTATCTTGTCGATCAGCAGCTTGGCGCCGGGTCGGGGAGTGCCGTCCACATTGATCAGTTCATCGTAGTACGCTTCAGGGTCGTAGGTCTTGAATGTCTCCATTGAATGTTCCTTTGCTATCTGTAATTGAGTGCCTTTTTCTTACCGGGGGAAATCTGCCAGGTGGTAAAGCTATGAAAGCAGGCTACTGGGAGCTCTCGTTGATCCGTTCGACGCGGACATGCTGGCTCATAGGGTATATGGGGGGGCCAAACTGGTTGTATACGGCCACATCGGCAGCATCGCGACCTATGCCTATCGTGATGTAGCCGCTTTGTAACTTCTCCTGGGTGGCGTCAAACGTATACCAGCGGTCTGCCACGTAGGCCTCGAACCAGGCGTGCATATCCATTGGCTCCAGCTGGTGTCGATAGCCGGCCACCATTCTCGCGGGAATGGCGAGGCTGCGGCAGAGAGCGATGCCAAGATGAGCAAAATCACGACAGACCCCACTTTTCCTCGAGCACACTTCATCTGCTGAGGCGATGGCTTCGCTATTGCCATAGCTGTAATGCATCTCGCTGCGTATCCAGTTTTCAATGGCTGAAACCTGGTCGTAACCGGGGGTCTGTCCTGCAGTAATCGATGATGTCAGATCGCCGAAATGTTCAACCTCGCAATAGCGGCTGGGCAGAAGATACTGAAGGACATCATCCGGCAGGTTCTGCACTTCGACAAAGGGCGCCCCCTCTGCCCGGTCCATATGGTCGGCTGTATGGACAGTAGCCGAGCTTCGAATGGTAAAACGTCCCACTGGCGCGAGGAGTCTCTGGCAGTAGTTGCCGAAGGTATCGGTGAATTGATGCACCTGAACCTCGGGAACCAGGACAAACTCCTCTCTTTCTACCCATTGCTGCGCTCCGCTGCGCGGGCGCAGCATGAAAACGAATGGTGTTGTTGCATTAATATCAAAGGTAAAATCGCAGCCCACCTGGAGCTTCATATGCATTCCAATAAAGGAGTGAGGTCTCGGTACCCTTATGCGAAAAACTATAGAGACAGTTGGTAAAAAGAGTGTTTAGCGCTCTCCCACAGGTCTGATTGTACCAAACGAACAATAATTATTCCAGGAACTAAAAAGAATCAACTCCGTGGAGCTTGGGATACGCGGGTACAAACGGGCCCCGGGAATGTCGAATACATGGAGCATGGGGAGTTTTTTCAACGCAGAAGGCGGGTTTGTCCTCAGCCTCCTGTTCATACACCTCCCAGGCACCAGTATGAGATTGGCTCAAACTCTAGGTAATCAGAGAACCACCCGGTGGTGCCGGGTCAAATGTGATGACTACCAGAAATACACGTATCGTTCACATCAGCTTGAACTTCTCAGGAAGGATCGGGATAGGTCTTTTCTCGGGTGTCCAGCAGCCTGGACGGCTGCTGTGGGGCCCCCAGGGATGCCCACGGCGTACCGGGAAAAGATCTATTCCGATCCGCTGCTTGTTCAAATTACGTGACACACAAATACAAAACCTTAGGAATTTTGGCAGTCATATTTCTGTTTGCATGCATCATCACCGCCGATTATTTTTACCCACATGCCGTAAGTATATCACAAACAGCCTTGCCCTTTGCAGCAAGATGGCCTTCGCCTGGCATCATTATGGCAGATGAGGACTCAGGAGATTTTTTCCTTTTTGGTCTTCAGGGCCAGACAGCACAGCAGACAACACAGCGAGGAGAGAGACGCCACCAGGAAAACGGAATAAACGCCGGCAAAGACGCTGAGGTGCATGGATTCCACCGCCTCCTGGGGTATCTGGCTCTGAAATTCGGGTCTGAGCAGGTTTTCAGCGCTCTGCCGGAGCTGGTGAACGAGGTTTTCCGGAAGAAGCTCCTGCGCTTTGGAAAGACTGCCAAACAACCCCGCTGTCACCAGACCGCCGCAGATAGCGACCCCCATGGTTCCGCCCAGGGATCTGCCAAATTGGTGAAAAGAGGTTACCACGCCCAGATCTTCGCCGCCGACGCTGTTTTGCACGATAATGAGGGTCGACAAAGAGACAAAGCCCATGCCGATTCCCACCACGAGAAAAACGATGAAGCATTGGAGCATCGAGGTGTGAAGATCGAAGGTCAGCGTTGACAGAGAGCCGGCCAGGAGAATCCCGGCGCCGACAATGGCCCAGAGCTTTTCCCATCCCTCGCTCGAAGTCCTGCCGAAAAACAGGGCCCCGCAGGACCAGCCCAGACTGAGGGAGACCATGGCCAGCCCTACCCGAAAAGGGCTCATCCCCAGACTTCCCTGAATATAGAGGGGTACATAGGCAAAAAAGGAGAAGATGGTCAAACTGGAGAGGAAGGTGGCTCCGTTGCCGAGAACAAAATTGCGGCTGCCAAAAAAGCCAAGTTTGATCATCGGATCTTCGGCTCTTTTTTCACAGCGGTAAAAGAGCGCTCCGCAAAGGACGGTCGCAGCCACCAGCGCAGCCATGGTGGGAGACGTCCAGGGGATATCACGACCACCGGTAATGAAGATGACCAGCAGCGCCAGAACGCAGGTGGAGAAGAAGAACACACCGGCAAGATCAAGACGCGGCCTCCGTCCTCTACTGCCGCTCCAGCTGGGCAGAAAGAAGGCGATGCCAGCGAGCGAGAGAAACCCTAAGGGGATGTTTATAAAAAATATCCACCGCCAGGAAAAATAGGAGACGATAAAACCACCCATGGTCGGACCAAGAACGCTGGAGACGCCCCAGACGGAACTGGCCAGCGACAAGGTCTTGGCGCGCTTTCCCGGCAGGGCCACCTGGGAGAGAACGATATAGACCAAAGCAAAATTCCCTCCCGCGCCTATCCCCTGAAACACCCGGCAGACGATGAGAAACCACATGGTCGTTGCCATGCCGGCGGCGGCGGAAGAGAGGAGGAAGAGGGAGATGGAGAGGACAAAGAGCCTTTTGGTTCCGTAGAGATCGGCAAGTTTACCGAAGACCGGCAGAGAAACGGCACGGGAGAGGAAGTAGGCTGAATAGACCCAGGCATACAGCGACAGGCCGCCAAGATCGGCAACGATACTGGGCATGGCTGCCGACATGATGAGGGCATCCAGAGCCCCGAGGAAAAGAGCCAGCAGAGCCGCCCAGATAATAAACGTCCGCTCCCGTGTCGACGGTTCAGGAGGGTATGCCGCCTCAGGCATCGTCCTCAAGATCCCGGTCTCGCCGTGCTGAAACCATCGCCCCCTGCCCGGTCTGCACTATCATGAGTGGCTGCTTCCTGCCGAATGCTCAAGAAGCTGTTCCAGCGTCGCATATTGCAAAGCTGCTTCATGGGTCGCCATCAAATCCACCGGTGGCGCCACGCCATACTCCAGCGCCTCTTTCCAACGGGGAGCGCAGAGGCACCAGCGATCCCCCGGCCTCAAGCCCTCGAAACCGTAGAGCGGGTTCGGCGTCGACAGGTCGTTACCGATGGCTTTGGAGAAGTGCAAAAACTCCTCGGAGACAACGACGCAGACACCGTGGACGCCGACGTCTCCGTCTATAACCTTGCAGCTCCCCTCCCGGGTGTAGCCGGTCATCGGATCGAGGCTGCAGACCTGCAGAGGGGTACCCAGTACATTTTTATGCTCTTCCATAGAATCATTCCCTTGTATGGAGTTACAAAATGACAGATTGTTTTCTGTTTATCCATAAGTTTCAGCCAACCTCATACTGGTGTACTGGAGTTTCATGCGTAATCAGTTACGAATTTGGCAGTTAGCAGAAAGCGTTTAATGGATAATAGTAATCACCAGCAGATTGCAAACAAGACGGAAATCTCTCTCTTCTGATCGATCCCGATCTTCAGCACTGTATTCCCCGGGGCAGAGTGTTTTTTTACGGCTGTCATGGCTCAGGACGACGGCAGCAGGGTTGCCAGCGACGGCTTTGTGCATAGAGGCAGAAGGGCGCCCCGTCTCACAGGAATGGGATAGCTGGGTTTCAGCGGTACTCAGTTTTTCCTTTTAGCTTCCAGGCAAATGATGTAGATAGCAGAGCATGGACTCCCCCGCCTATACTATCAGACGCAGTCCCAGGCGTAAAACCGTCTCTATTCGCATTAACCCCGACAAAAGCATTGTCATCCTTGCCCCGGCCGGGCTCTCCGATGCCCGCATCAGCGAGGTTGTCTTACAGAAGAAGGCCTGGATCCGAAAGCAATACAATGAGCTTGACCGTTGCCGGTACCATTGCCAGAAACACCAGTTCGACCACGGGGAAATCTTTCTCTACCAGGGCCGGCAGCTTCGTCTGCGTCATATTACCGGCAGAGGCGGTGTTGAAGTTGGTGACGACATTATTTCCGTGGCAATACCGCCCGGCCTAATGGATTGTCTGGAGCGGCGACGCTTTGTCAGCAAGCAACTGCGGCAGTTCTACAGAAGCAGGGCGCATGAAATACTGCGAAACAAAACGTTTACCCTGGGAAAAATGCATGCGCTGGAGCCTCTTTTCGTGGCAACCAAGGAGTATTCCTCCAGGTGGGGATGCTGTTTTGGCGACGGCAGAATCTATTTTAACTGGAAGATCATCATGGCACCGGAAGCCATTATCGACTATGTCATCATTCATGAGCTCTGTCATCTGCGAATGGCAAACCATTCTCCGGGCTTCTGGTCCCTTGTCGAGAATATTTTGCCGGATTGGCGAGAGCGCAGGCTTTGGCTGCGGCGCAACGGTCATGCCCTGATTATGTAATCCGCAGCCGACCTTCAGCCTTCAAGATGCTGCAGATACGCCAGCACCTCATGAAACTCTCCCTTGAAGGAAATAGTGCGGCCGCTTTTGACGATCTGGTAATCATACATCGGGTCGTAATATTCGCGGAGCAGAACCTCGATCCAGAGCCGATGAGCGGAGCTGTCACCCTCGGCCAGCTGGAGGGCATGGGCGTTGTCGAGCAGAGCCAGAACCCGCTGAAGACGCTCCGATCCGAGACGTTTACGGATGCGGGTCAGACGCGAGCCTATATTCTCCAGCCAGAGTGCCACTCCCTGTTGGTCGCCATGCAGCGCTCTGTAGTGCCGCTGGGCCTCAACGACATATTCGTCATGGGTTCTGGCGATGCGCTCAGCCATGTCGCTTTCCAGAAGAACCATGCTGTCCCTTTTGAAATAGGCAGCTAATTCGAGGGGAATATACCGGGCGCCGATGTAGCTGCCCTCATCTTCGAGTACCATATGGGCAAAGCCGGCATGGCCATGGCCGATAATGGCATATGCCAGCCTGTTCTCAAAATCAATCTGGGTCGGCTGGGGGGAAAGATGGCCGCCGAAGGCAGACCCCCGGTGATTGGCAATTTCCTCAAGGTCGATAGCGTGGCGTAGATGTTGCAGCAGGACTGTCTTGCCGGCACCGGTGCGTCCGCCTAACAAGACCGGGACCGCACGGATTTTCCCGGGGTCAAGGGCTTCAAGGAGAAAGCGCCTGAAGGCCTTATAGCCGCCTTCCAGCCTGACTACCTCCCTGTCGCTCTCCTGCCGGAGCCATTCCTGAGCGGTGCGGGAACGCATGCCTCCGCGGAAGCAGTAGAACAGAGCCTGGGGGTGGCGGCGGTGGAATTCCCCCCATGCCCTAATCCTGCCGGCGCGGAGTTCGCCACTGACCAGGCTGGAGGCAAGTTGTATCGCCGTGTCCCGTCCCTGCTGTTTATAGCACTTACCCACCCGATGTCTCTCGCTGTCATCCATCAGGGGAAGATTGACGGCGAAGGGAAAGGCTCCGGCAGCAAACTCCACCGGAGCACGGACATCCATCAAGGGGACAGAGTTGACGACAACCGAATAAAAATCCTCCGTACTCATACTATCTGTCACCTTCTTCTCCACCAGTCTCGCTAAAAAACACTCTTTGCCGAGAAAACAGCCGCACCAGCGGGGCATCGTCGCTGGCGGATGCGTGATTTATCTTGCCATTTGCCATGTCCCTGCGGTATTCTTGCCACCATACATTCCGGAGAGGGTTTCCCCCTTCCCTGTAGAAGAAATCTGCCGGAAACAGATACCGGCACTCCATTTTCGTGTGTTTAGCGGTAGGAATGCGCCGCACATGCTACCATATTCCTGGCGTCATATCATCAGTCACTGACAGGTATCTCTATACATGAGTAATACATAATGGCCCAAGACCAGAAGGAATCCCTGAGTAAACGCATCGTCAAGCGGCTCTCGCTTTTTTTCTCAGACACCTCCTATACCCTTGAGTCGCTGGAAGAAGAGCTGGATAACGGTAACGTCCATTATAAGCCCAAGGACATATTACCCTTCCTCCAGACGGCACTTATGGACGAAAAATTTGTCGAAATCGAGCTCAACGGCATAACCCAGACCTACTTCAGCAGAATTCACGATCACCCTCCCGAGAAAAGTACCGACGACGACGAGGTCGAGGACAAAAGCGATTACGCAGCAGGCGATTACCTCAAGGACATGAGTCACCTCGTACTGCTGCCCCTGGAACCGGGGATGGGCAATTACAGCATCCGTTATGCCAACACCGTGCTGCTGCGTTTTTTCACTGCATCCTATGCCGTCGAACTCGGTACCTTCTACCAGGCTCAGGAGATAGTTGAAGGCCTGCCGGTACTGCGTCTGGACTACCCGGTTATTGCTAGAATCGTCAGAGGATTGAGGGAGTTCAGGGCCAAGGTGCCAAAAAAAATGGACATCAAGCTGATGATCATCGGTAAACGACGCCAGAAGACCATAACCACCCAGCTCCTCAACGTCAGTGTCTCCGGTTTTGCCTTCGCCATACGCAAAGAGCAGCAGAATGACTTTATTATCGACGAAACACGCTCCATGGAAATTGTCATCAACGATATGATGGAGCTGAGGATCAACGGCACCATTCGTCACATCTCCAAAATCCGCGGCAAAAAAGGCACAGAATATCATGTCGGCGTCAAGGCGGATCTGCCGACCCGTGCCATAGCAGCCAAGCTTGAAGAAATCGTCGCCACCGCCCAGCGGGCTCACCTGCGCGAGCTGGCGGACCTCTCTGATGTCAGTGGTATTGAACTGATAAAATAGAAGCGCCGAGCCAACCAGCCGTCACTTCTTCTCGCAGAGATACAGAAGAAGATCTCCCCGCCGGTTTCCGCCCTGTCGCCCCTTTCCTCTCAGTCGGAGCTTTTGCCCATATCTGCTCCCTGGTGGGATTCTCACCCGCAAAACTTCCCGTCCCTGACTGCCATGCGAGACAACCTCGGTTGTCATCCCCCGGTTAAGATCCTCCACAGATACCGGCGTTCGGTAGACGATATTGAGGTTTTCCTCTGCAGCTTCGGACCTGTCTTCTGTCGCCGTGCGCATGCCCAGGAGTCCGCCGACGGAGTCTCCGAGCGAGCGGAGCAGGGATCTGCCCCCGGGCAAAGCCTTTTTGCCGCCTTTAAGAAGAGTCGGACCGGCGAGGGAGCCGAAAAGGAACAATCCCCCGACGAAGATGCCGCCTCTTCCGCCAAAAAAAGATTTTTTCAAGAAATGTGGTCCGGTGCGCAAACCCGATTTCTTGAATTCGCGTAATATTCCCTGAAACATCTGGTGAAAACGGGGATCTCGGAAAAGATCTCTGAGAATATCCTCCTGCGAGTAGGTGAAACCGGAGTCGTAGCTTTTACCCGACCCGCCGGCGGCCAGGTGGGCATCATACTGGCGCCGTTTGGCAGAATCTGTCAGAACACCATATGCCTCTGATAGTTCCTTAAATTTCTCTTCTGCCTCGGGACGGTCCGGATTCCGGTCCGGATGGTATTCCATGGCAAGTCTGCGGTAGCTCTTGCGGATTTCATCATTGCCGGCGTTTTTGGCAACTCCCAGTATTTCATAATAATTTTTCATATATGCTCAACACCACCTGCATAAATGAAGTGGCTCTGAGATTATCTCAAACGGGCCTGAAGCCAGGCGGATATATCGTCAATCTGCTCGGCACAGACTCCATGCTGCATCCCGTATTCACGGTAACGTACACTATACCCTTTCTTCTGCAGGGCCTCTACAGCTTTTTTCCCGAGCTGCAGGGGCACTACTTCGTCATCCATGCCGTGATGAATTTCGATGGCCAACTCCCTGTTGGCGTCGTGCAGCTGGATACTCTCTTCGGTGGCAAAATAGGTCGACATGGCCAGCAGCCCGCCAAGACGGCTGGGATGACTCAGGGCCGTCTCGTAGGCAACCGCTCCGCCCTGGGAGAAACCGGCAAGGAGAATCCGCTCACAGGCAACTCCACGCTGTAGCTCGACATCGATAAATTCCCGTATCATGGCCGCCGACATCCTCAGCTGCTCGACATCGAGTCGCCGGTCGATTTCCATGTCGAGGATATCGTACCATGCAGGCATCACATAGCCGCCGTTAATGGTTACCGGGATCGATGGAGCATGGGGGAAGATGAAACGAATTCCCATGTCTTCGGGGAGGTGCAGTTCAGGGACAATGGGGGCAAAATCATTGCCATCGGCACCGAGTCCATGCAACCAAATAACACTGGAATCAACGCTTTCTTTTGTTTCTGTGGTAATTGCAGCAAGTCTCGCCATGATAGTATCCTTATTCGATGCTGATCGTCTTAAAAGGCGGGCCTCGGGGTACCGCAGAGCACTCTCCGATCCGTTACGCAGACCAACATTCCGGCAGACGTTAATGGTTTTTGGACAGCCGAAAAAGTGTTATGCTGAAATTGCAATATTCGAGGCCTCCTCCTTTTGCCTTCCGGCATTCACGACATACATGTATAGCAGCTTTGGATGACATGCAACTGATCGACACCCACAACCACCTGGATCTTGGATTTTCCAGCGATTTCGAGACTGTACTCGAGAACAGCAGAAAGGCGGGGCTTATTGCCCAGATCCTTCCCGGTGTCAGCCGCGACTCCTGGGCCAATCTTCTCCATCTGAGCCGTAAATATGCCGATCTCTTTGCCGCCCCGGGTCTGCATCCCATGTATCTCTCCAGGCACCTCCCCTTTCATCTGGACGAACTGGCAGAGATAGCCGCCGCAGGCGAAATCATCGCTCTGGGTGAAATTGGTCTTGATTATCACATCAAGGATTGTGATCATTGCGCCCAGCAAAAACTTTTCGAAGCGCAACTCGAAATCGCCGCCGATAATGATCTGCCCCTTCTTCTGCACGTCCGCAAGGCCCACGATCAGGTTCAGGCGGTTATACGCAGAAAGCGGTTTGCCCGCGGCGGTATCGTCCATGCCTTCAGCGGCAGCCTGCAGCAGGCCCGGAAATATATACAACTGGGATTCAAGATCAGCTTCGGCGGCACCATCACCTATGACAGGGCAACCAGGGTTCGGGCCATCGCCGACACTTTGCCACTTGATGCCATCGTCCTGGAAACAGATGCCCCCGACATACCCCCTTCCGCCTATCATGGCCGCCGCAACTCGCCTGAATATCTCCCTCTGATACTGGAGGCCCTGGCGGAGATCCGCCCAGAATCAAAAAAGGATCTTGCCCGGCAAACCACCTTAAATGCTCTGGCCGTCCTGCAACTCGGAGAAAAACTGAAAACCGTACTCTAAAACGGCTGTAGCTGTCCGCAGGTCTTTGCTGCCCTCATGATCGCTACTGCTACCCGGAACATTTCGTAGGAATGAACGACATATAATCTTTAACTCTTAATATCAAAATGTTAACGGTTTTTTAAAGAATATGAATGTAACAGCAAAAAATGACACCTATGTCCATTTCACCCTGCGGGGCTAACCCCCTGCCAGAGCAGCTCTTTTCCGCCAGGCCCCAAAAAGTCGGCAAATACTGGAGCCCGCTGCCTGGTATTGCCGGTAAAAAAGGTTTAACATACTATATATGCCCAAGAGACTACTCTCCGGATCGACCAATCCGGAAAAGCCCCAAGGGAGAAACCACCATGGCCAGAAGAGCAGACCCACCTCAGCACGTTCGTTTCAAGAGGCAACGAGACCCGTATCTTGACAGAAGATCCGGCGAAGACCGGAGAAAGGTGTATTCGCTCGATTATTTTTACAAGGGCAATATCGATCGGAGAAGAGGTAGAGAAAGACGCATCAGCAACGAGCGGCGTCGGGACTGCATTCGAATAAACCAATGGTCATCTGTCTGCCCGGATCAAGATGAACTGACGGAAGGAAAACCTCATATCATCAATCTTTCCGGAATCAAAAACCTGCGTTGGGTTTATAAGTGCGCAATTAAACGACTGCAGGCACGAGTTTGCAATGATGCCGAATCAGAGTGATCCGCCTGCGGACTACATCAGGGAGAAGACTCTTTTTATTCCTCCTCCAGCATATCAAGTATATTGCTTTGAAATTCCTCGTCATTTGTCAGCTTCCAGGCAATGGCCTGACAGAGAGCACCGGAAAGGCTTTGGGGGTCAGGCATTGAAACATTTACCGTAATATCTCCCTCTTCAGTGGCTTCCAATATCAATGCGGCCTGATTGTCCGTAAGTTCCATAGTCATGATCTCCAAGACGTAGTTGAGGTGGCGGCTCCCGATTTCATAACCATTGCCGTGCACCGATTTCTGCTTAAATTTCCCCGTAGACTGCGTATCCTAAAAAAACGTGAGAGCACCGGCTGATTTTCCTTACCTGCACTGCCTGCCACGGCCTGCAGGTATAAAAAAAACCTGTTTGAAAAGGGTGGTACTACTCAACCATACTTCCCATAAGGAGACTGTTCAATGTATTCCGATGTTATTCGCTTCTGGTTTGAAGAAGCAAAACCCGCCCAGTGGTTCGCCAAAGATAAGGTCTTCGACAAACTGATAGCCAGACGTTTCTCTCATCTCCATGAGGCGGCGGGACGTTGCGAGCTCTATGAGTGGCGATCAAACGTCCACGGCAGACTGGCCGAGATAATCATACTCGACCAGTTCTCAAGAAATTTATTCAGAAACAAACCACAGGCCTTCAGCAATGATGCAATGGCTTTGAGCCTTGCTCAGGAAGCCGTTTTCCAGGACCTTGACGACCAGTTGACCATCAGCCAAAAGCAGTTTCTGTACATGCCTTTCATGCACAGCGAATCCTTGATAATTCACGATATCGCTCTGCGTCTCTTCAGCACGGCAGGCCTGGAAGACAGCCTCGAATATGAAAGACGACATCGCCGTATACTCGAACGTTTCGGGCGCTATCCCCATCGCAATGCTGCCCTCGGCAGAAAATCCACCGATGAGGAAAAACAGTTCCTCAAAGAGCCCGGTTCACACTTTTGACCCCAATATTTCATCTGTCTGCGGGGGATCATAGTCGAGACAGCAAGGGCGCAGCTGGAGTACTCTACCGTAGCGCAGGTCTTTGAGCATGACGAGGAGAGGCTCAGCAGAGACGCCCCGAAAGGTGAAAAGCTGTTTTTCACGAAATATTGGGGCGCAAAGCTGGATGAGACTGAAGTCAAGCCCCCAGAGAGGCGGGATACTATCCCGTGAGATACGCACCTCTATTGCATAAGCAGGAAGCTGAGTCTCAACTGTCATCATCCGGGAATGGCAGATCGGGCAATGGAATGAACTCATCGTCATCGCCTGGAACACTGGGAAATTTTTGGTTGTGCCACTCCCGGGCAGCGATCTTGATTGTCTCGACGGAAGATGAGACAAAATTCCACCATATATATCGCGGTCCATCCATGGGCGCCCCACCGAGAAGCATCAGACGGGTCTTTTCCCTGGCAGTAACGATGGCCTCGCTGCCCGGGCGAAAAACCACCATTCGTCCCTCGCCGAAGTCTGCCGAGCAGGCATCAATCCGCCCATGGACGATGTGGACGGCCCGTTCTTCGACATCTTCGGGCAGTTTCAACACCGCCCCCCGAACCAATTCAATGTCGGCATAGAGCGTCTGCCACTGAGCGGGCAGCGGAGAGACGACGTTTTCTATCTGTCCGAGAATGAGACGGCCCCGGATACCGGTATCTTCGAAGAGGGTGATGTCTTCAGCCTCCACATGGGAAAACCCCGGCCCTCCCTCTTCGTGGATTCGCGGCTGGGCCAGCCAACTCTGAATACCGAAAAGTCGTGACGGCTGTCGACGAACATCTTCGCCGGTCCGCTCCGAGTGAACAATTCCGGCACCAGCGTACATCAGATTGACATCGCCCGGGACAATACGAAGGGTATTGCCAAGAGAGTCCCGATGGTCGAGACTGCCTGCGAAAAGGTAGGTCAGGGTGGCCAGGCCGATATGCGGATGAGGCCTGACATCGACGCCACGTCCGGCGGCAAAATCACCGGGTCCCATCTGGTCCCAGAAGATAAAGGGGCCGACCATCTGTTTTTTCTCGGCGGGAAGGGCTCGGTGTACCGTGAAATTGCCAATATCGACAGTACGCGGCACTATGGCTATGTCGATGCCCTCGGGGCGTTGCCGCTTGGCATCCGGCTCGGCTTCGGTCATCCAACTCATGGCGTCTCCTCATCACACGATTCTGAGTCTTGGAGCAGATCAGCTTGCTGTGGACAGAGCCTCCTGCGCTCTCGGTTTCTCGGTTTGTTTTCCTGTCCCTCTCCTGCCATGATACCAAAAGCGGCATACCAGCATCACGCCTGCAAAACATCATGGATCGTCCTGCTGAGGCTGGCACTGAGATATGGCTTACGGATAAAGGCATTGAGCCCCTTAAGCTTCATTTCCTTAAGATCCTCCTCTCTGGTGAAACCTGAGGAGACGACTACCGGAATATCTGGATCAAGCTGGCGCAAGGCAGCAAAACAGTCGCGTCCGTTCATCACCGGCATGACCATATCAAGCAACACCAGATCTATTTCCTCCGTTTTTTGCTCAAAAATCGTCAAGGCCTCATGACCGTTGGTGGCCATTTCCACCTTGTAGCCGAGATCCTCGAGAATAGCCCCGGCAGTGATGCGCATAACCTCTTCATCATCGACGACGAGAATACAGCCCCGACCTTTCTGCACAGCCGGCGAGACCGCCGGAGTGGTTTTCTTCCCCCTGGCCAGCGGCATCACAATCCGGAAAACTGTCCCCAACTCGATCTCACTGTCGACATAAATGGCACCCCCATGCTGCTTCACCGTACCGTAAACGGCCGCCAGTCCAAGGCCGGTACCATGCCCCTGCCCCTTGGTAGTAAAAAAGGGGTCAAAGATTTTATCACGATGTTCAAAGGCGATTCCCATACCGTTGTCGCCGAACTCTATCGTGAAATAGGTACCCGGCTGCAATGCAAAAGAGGAGGCCTGGCAATAGTCGGCATCGAGTTCGACAAGGCCGGTGGTTATGCGTATCACACCTCCTTCCGGCATGGCATGGGAGGAGTTGATTCCGAGGTTGAGCAGGGCATTCTGCAACAGGGTGGGATCGCCCACCACGGTGCTGCTTTCGGCTGCAAGCTTGATAATTATTTCTATGCGGCGGTCGACGGTGTTTCTGAGAAGAACAACGGATTCTTCTATTATTTCATGGAGATCAACAACTGTCGATACCTGCGGATTGCTCCTTGAAAAGGTCAGAAGTTTATTGGTGAGATCCGCAGCGCGTTTGGCCGATTCAAGAATAATGGAATTATACTTCAGGGCCTTTTGATCTTCACCGAGACGCAGGGCCAGCATCTCTGAAGCGCCCATTATACCGCCGAGCATGTTGTTGAAATCGTGAGCCACTCCACCGGCCAGCTGGCCGATAGCATCCATTTTCTGGCTCTGACGCAGTTGGTCCTGGAGAGCTTTCTCTTCACTGACATCGCGAAAAACCAAAACGACCCCCAGGATCTCCCCCTCGTGCGAGCGTATTGGCGCCCCCGAGTCGTTAATCGGATACTCGCGGCCGTTCCTGGACAGCAATACCGAATTCTCTTTCAGCTCTTCAATTCCGCCGCTCTTCAGCACCCTCTCCGCAGGGTCCTTGACGGGTTCCCTGGTCACACCATTGATAACGGCAAAGACCTCCACCAGCTTTTTGCCCCTGGCTTCGGATTGACTCCAACCGGTAAGCTTTTCGGCAATCGGGTTGACGCCGGTGATCCGCCCGCCGACGTCGGTGGTGATAACTCCGTCGCCGATTGAATTGAGGGTGATTTGTAAATTATCCTCGGCCCGTTTGCGCTCGTCGATCTGTGTTTGCTGCTTCACTATTTTTTCTTTCACGGCGTCACGCATTTTCTCGAAACTGACGGCCAGGCTGGATAACTCCTCGCTGGGGGGCTTATCGATGTCCTGGTCCAGGTTGCCTTCGGCAATGGAATGAGCGGCATTTCTCAAGTTGACGATCGGCCGCAGAATAGCGCGGGAGAGAATCACGTTGAGCGCAACCAGCATCGTCAGCAGTATGGTCAGCAGCAGTCCCACAAAAATCAGAAGCGAGTTCCTCTGGTCCTCTTTCACCTGCTTAAGTGAGTAGACAATATGGACGCCTCCCAGCCTTTCCTCGAGAAATGTGATATCCCGAAGGAAGTGGAGCCTCTCCTGCTCCTGCCAAACGGTACTTTCCTGGCGCGGTCCTCCACGGACGGAAGACAACATTTCGGAAACGGCAACCGGGTGATGATCAGGGAGGTGAGAGACTTTTGTGGCCAGCTGCCGTCCAGTGTCATCATAGACAGCGATAGCGAGTATACCTTCCACCTCCATCATTTCGGCTATGCGTATATCAATGGCCCTGAGCCGTTTATCGAAGATTTCATTGGCCAGCTGTTCCGAGTCTCTCTCTACCAGCGTATACAGGAGCATCTCGATGGCAGCCACGGAACGCTCGAACCGATGCTTTTGAAAAGGTAGCTGAATCGCAGCAAATACCATGGCGATGACTATAAACGTTACGCATATGGCGCTGTTGATCTTATGTCGCAGGGTCAGATACATAGAAAATACGAGGTATGGAGGTGAATCTCGACTGCCGTCCCTTGTCGGTGGCGCTAACGGCCGCCTCTTTGCTCTTGGCCAATATGCCCCCACGCTTGAACTCTTCTGCGGCCTCTCCCGCAGCTGCCTTGATTTACAGGAAGAAAGCCAGCCCTAAGGAGAATACTCTGTACGTATCAAGCGCGTTAACCAGAGAGCAAAAAAAAGACACTTTTGGGTTTTTACGGAAAAATCGTTTTGACATAGGCTGAGGTTCCACCTTCGAATTTGAGTATCACGGCAGGTTTTATGGGGTCACCATTTTCGTCAAAGCTTATGGAGCCGGTAATTCCCTGATAATTTCTGGTATCAGCAATGGCATCGCGAATGTCGGCCGGATCAAGAGACTGTGCCCTGGCGGCCGCATCCGCAAAAAGAAAAACGGAATCAGCAGCCAGGGCGTAGGCGGGTCCGATGTCTCTGCCCCGGCGCCGGTACTCTTCGACGAACCTTCTGCTTTTCTCGAGCGTGCTCTGGTGATGCCAGTGACTGGTGTAGAAGTTTCCCTCGATGTACCCGCCGACGAGATCATACATGGAATTTTGCCAGCCGTCACCGCCAAGAAAAGGTATCTCTACTCCATTGATTCGGGCCTGTTTGATAACATAGGCCGCCACCTTGGTGTGTCCGGGATGAAAAAGAACCTGCGGTTTCAACTCCCTGGCTTTTCGAATGAATGTACTGAACTCAGCTGTCTTTTCCAAATGATATTCAACAAAAAGGATCTCTCCCCCTCTGCCGGTGAAGCTGTCGATGAAATGTTGCGCCAAGCCCTCACTATAGTGACTGTCGACATTGACCAGCACCCCAGCCGTCTTTGCCCGCAGATCTTTAAAGGCAAAATCGGCGAGGATCTTGCCCTGAAAAGGATCCGTATAGCAGGTGCGAAATATATAATTGCCGATCCGGGTTATATCAGGGCTGGTTGACAAAGGGGAAATCATGGGAATTCGCGCTGCCTGCAGTATCGGCGCCATAGCCATTGAGTGAGAGCTCCAGGCGGCGCCGAAGACCGTCACGGCTCCGGCCCCGACCGCCATTTCTGCGGCTATTTTCGCGCCCAGAGGGGTACTGCTGTTATCGAAGATCAGCAGCTCCAGCTGTCTGCCCAGAACCCCGCCTTGCCTGTTAAGATCGTCGACCGCGTATTTGATACCATCGAGGGTTCTGGCGTTATTCAGAGCGGCCTTGCCTGTTTGCGCAAAAATAGCGGCTACTTTCACCATATTCTCTGCAGCAACAGCACTGCCGGCACTGAAGAGAACAGCTGCAGCAAGAACACAAAACACTCTCATAAAAAACCCTTTGCCCGCAGAGGAGTGGTTAGAGACAGCGGCTTATCAGCCCATGAAGCGATAACACCATAGCGCGTCAATACCTGCTATGTTATCAAAAGAAGTGAAAATGCGTTTCGTTCGTAGTCAAATAACTTTATCACAATCTCATGTGTTTTTAAATAGATGCTGCCCGCACATCGCTTTTTAAACACAAATCTAACAATTCCAAGGCAATCCACAGTTCAATGGACTACCTTTGGGGCCTCTGAGTCAAGCGTACTCATCGACAACAAAAGAGATGGCGGGCGCCGCCGTAACCACCTCGCTAAGATCCCCCCTTAAGCAACACCAGGCCCGAAGGGTTACGGACAGGAGAGGGGGCAACCGGAGATGGAAAGGGAGAAAGCTGTGAACCAGAACAGGCATGGAGATTACCTGAAAGCATGGATTATAGGTGCCGGCAAATTCGGCAGACGCGCTGTAGCCGCCCTCCAGAAACATGGCACCACAGAGATCACCGTCGTTGACCGGCACCTGCCTCGGGGCCTGCCCGCCTCTGTCAGAGCTTTCGAAGATGATGGTCTGCACTGGCTGAGCAGTCGACTGGCGGCAAACGGGGTCGAAGCGGAGACACTGATCATACCCGCCCTGCCGCTGAACCTTGCCGCCGAATGGCTGGCCATACACCTCCGGGAACATGGTTTTCCCCTCTCACGTCCCCCTCTGGCGGAGACCTTTCTCCAAAGCCTGCCCAACGCTCTTCGCCTTTCTGCGAGCAGTGCCGCGCTCAGTCATGCCACCTTTCTCTGTCCCCCAAACTGCAGCGAACCGCAGGAGACCTGCACCGCCACAGGCCGGATACGTCCCCGGCCTCTTTACCGCCTCCTCAAGGAAGAAACCGTAGAGCAATACAGGCCGCTGATCATCAGAAGCCGGCAAATAGCCGCCGGTGTCGGCGGTTTCCAGGCAGCAGAACTGTGGCGGATATACAGCCAGGCACGTACCCTCGCCGGAAATCCCCTGCTGATAGGTACCGCCTGCAAATGCCACGGCATCATCGACAGCCTTACCATCGACTGACAGCGACAGGAAGACATTCCTCTGGCAGGGCAAAGAATGGGTGGCTCACTTCCAGGGGGTGAAGAGATACTCCAGACCATTGGCCTTGATCACGTAAACCGTTTCCAGCATCTCACCGAGCCTGCCTTCGGGAAAACCCTTCTGTGCCAGCCAGACCACATAGGGCTCGGGCAGATCCACCAGGCGCATTCCTTTGTATCGGCCATAGGGCATTATGGCGACGGCCAGCTCCAGTAAGTATCTCTGCTCAGAGGGCAACTCATCGCCGGTAACCTGTGGTCGCTCCCCCGGAGGCCCGGACTTTTCAGCGCCGGCGGTCCCGGTTTTTTTTACCATGCCGTGGAAATTCAACCTTGATGATTTTGCCCTGCTTTCTGGATGATCCTTTGATCACTCTCTCTGAAGGCCGGGCCTGAGCGCTGCAGCAATCTTTAAATTTCCGGCCGCTGCCGCAGAGGCACCCGTCGTTTTTGCCAATGCTGCTGGAGCGCAGCTGAAAAGGAGAACCAGATGCGCGCAGTTGCTCCCTGCGCAACCTCTCCAGCCTGGCGGCATGATCTTGTATGGTTTTCACGGACAGCTCCAGAGCCTGGAGCATAAAAAATTGTATCTGGGCAATCTTCAGGGTATCGTTGCCGGAGAGATTGATGCCAATCTTCAGCAATTCGCTCCGGGGAAGATGATCGAACATATCGACAGCGTCCTCGGGGTAGACAATACCCTCCACCACCACCAGACTGTTCATCAGAAGATCATGTTCATCGTCGCTGAGCCCCTCATATTCATCCCAGAATTCAGGACGCAGCGATAAGGCCTCTTCAAGGCCAGAGGTCCAGTCGACGATATTTTCAAAGTCCTCGTCGTGGCTGCTCTCTATCTCAAAGGGCATGAACAGCCTCTGCTCATTGAAAGCGGCAATATGCTTGTTGAGCACGTTTAAAAGCGCGGAGGTCAGCTCTCTGGCCTGCTCCTCGTTTTCATAGGCCGGCGGTTCATCGCCGCTCACCAGGGGCATCCATTCGCCCGGTTCGATGACATCCGGGGTTATGGCAATACCATACAGATACCCGCGCAGTTCATGATAGCTCAATGTCATTTCGGGAACCGCAGAAAGCGACAGAAATTTCTTCAGAGCTCGTTCTTCTTTTCTGGTAACCAGCGATTTCATTGGCTTACATTGCAAGTTGTCATTGGCCGGCCTTTGACGGTCGGATCAAAAACGGGTGGATCCTTCATCATTCTTCTTCAGAGGAGTTGCCCCGATGTACACGTATGCTGCCGTGTTTACCACCCTCTAGAGCATATGTAATCAAGAAAAGAACAGATGTCGACTCCCGAATTCTCTCAACCCAACACGCTCAAAGCCCTGTCAAGATCGGCTTTGAGGTCCTCGATGTCTTCAATGCCGGTCGAATAACGGATGAGACTTTCGGGAATGCCCATGGCCTGGCGTTCCTCCCGGGAACATTCCACATGGCTGGTGGTGGCAGGCGGGCCGACTATGGTCTCAACAGCGCCGAGATTGGCCGCCGCATGGGCGTAGCGGAGCCCGGAAATCACCTTGCCCACAGCCTCGAGACTCTCCTCTTCAAGCATGAAGCTCAACATGGCGCCGTAGCCCTTCATCTGCTTTTTGGCTATTTCGTGGCCTTCATGGCTTTCCAGGCCAGGATAGAAGACCTTGCGTATGCGGGGGTGGGCACTCAGGTGCCGGGCTATTTCCATGGCATTTGAATTTTGCCTCTCAATGCGCAGGGCCAGGGTTTTCATACCCCGAAGAATAAGATAGGCCGACATCGGATCCAAAGTCGCACCGTTAATTTCCCGGTAATGATAGATCCTGTCGATAAGCTCCCGACTGCCGCAAACCACTCCGGCCAGGGCATCGGCGTGCCCGCCCAGGAATTTGGTGGCCGAGTGCAACACCAGGTCGGCGCCCAGGGCCAATGGCTGCTGATTTATGGGCGTGGCAAAGGTATTGTCCACTACCACAACGGCACCGGCCTTTTTCCCAGCTTGGCTGAGGCGCTTGAGATCCATCAATTTGATGGTGGGATTGGTGGGGGTCTCCAGGTACAGCAGATCGCAGCCGGCGGCTATTTCCGCCTCTATGGCCTCATGATCGGTGGTATCACAGAGGGCTACCTCGACGTTGTAGCGTGGCAGAAATTCGGTAAATATCTTCGTGGTGCCGCCATAGGTGTCTTTGACCGAGACAACCCGCTTGCCCGGAGCCAGAAGGGCAAAAAGGACGCTGCTGATTATGCCCATGCCGGTGGAGGCGCTGGTCGCCGCCTCCGCGCCTTCAAGCATGCATATCTTCTTTTCAAAAACCTCGACGGTGGGATTGGTGTTGCGGCTGTAGATGTGGCCTTTTTTGCGGCCCAGAGCAACATTCTGCCATTCCTCGATGTCCTTGTACCCGTAGGAGACGCTATGAACCACCGGAACCTGGGTGACGTTGTCCATGATATATTCTTCCTCACCGGCCCAGACCGATGATGTGCTTTTACCGGGTGCCTGCTCTTTCACGCTTTATCCTCCTCTGCCAACATAGTTTTTCAAACACGTCAATTATCTTTCCAACGTGGAATTCTTAGCCTGCCCCATAGTGTTGTCCTGGAGATGCCTATCTCACGGATCTTAGCAGCCCGGAGGGCGAAAGTCTTGTCCCCAGGTATAGGGTGTAGCTTGTGGGTGCAGTTTGTAGGTGTAGCTTGTATTTCACAGTGATTGAGTTGAAAGCAATCGCCCCCAACCGTATCTCAAACTGACACTGTTACCTGATAGATCTCTTTTGGGCAAGAATAATTGGCCACATCCTCTTCCGGTTCCGGCACTGCTTCAGCCAGAGCCGGATAAATACACTGCAATCCGATTTCCCCTGAAAATCGGCTAATCCTCTCACCTCGAAATTTTTTCATATGGCAACATCAAAATGATGAGCATAGTGAATAGTAGATGGTGCCCATGCCAGCGGTTTCCCTTGAAGGTGCCCTGCGCAGCCTGGCCTCTTGCAAGGGGTCCGGTTTGCTCATTTTGCGGGTGTTCAGCAGCCTGGACGACTGCTATCAAGCCCCCAGGGATGGGTTCATGGCGCCCCGTGAAATGATCTATTCCGATCCGCTGCTCGTTGATATTAAGCGTCACACAAATACAAAGTCTTACGAATTTATTGAGTTAGAACTATAAGAGGCCCTCTTTTCAACACCAACCGTGAGAAAATATGCACCAAGATAGCACTGTCCGGCACTATTCATGGGAATATTTGAAAAGCATCGGCGTAACGGATCCTGCACCGAGAACCTCGCCATTCGATCCCGGCTATGCCCCGGTGACTTTGCTCAGCCACCTGGAACAAAGCTCCCACTTGATCTCTTCCTTGAAGATGTCCATGGCCTGCTGGCAGATTGCCGACGAGCGGGCCACACGTCGAAAGATCGATGCTGCGCGCCACTATAAATTGTCGGTGTGCACCGGCGGCTGCCCCTTCGAAGTTGCCGCGTCATTCAACAAGCTCCCGGAGTTCCTCGATCTCTGCGCCGAGATGAGATTTACACGAATAGAAGCGGGCCTGGGATTCACCGAAACCAAGCTTTCACCGCGCAAGGTGGTACAGATGGCCGAAGAACGAGGCATGGAAGTGCAGTTTGAGCTGGGAAAAAAGCACGGCGGAGCGTTTAGCACCGATATGGTCGGCGAATTGATAGATCAGGGTCGCGAATGGCTCGACGCCGGTGTCGGTACTCGACGACATGCTCGCGGCGCAGGAGTCGATCCGGCGCCATGCCCAGATCCTCACCGACGCTGCGCGCTCTCTGGGCGTCTCGCCGGCCGAGGACGACTGGCG